>CAYNVX010000097.1:0-5110 GCA_964400755.1 uncultured bacterium
GAAAAGTGAGTTTTAAACAGTCAAAGCCATGTTCAATTAAATTGAATTCTTGAGCTTTTTCTATTTTTGACCAGGTGTATTGATCATTTTCATTAATATTTAATGTGACAATTGGTTTTTCATTAAGATAGTACTTAAAAATATTCATGTTGAAATGAAAATGGTCATGTTTGATAAAGCAGTTATTAACAGAGATAAGATTATTAGGATCTAGGGAAATATTAGTTTCTTCAAATATTTCTCTGACAACAGCTTTTTGAAGGGATTCATTATCTTCTTTTTTCCCGCCGGGAGCAGTCCATGTGCCTCCTCTGAATTTATCATCATTTCTTCTGACAAGAAGGATTTCATCGTTATGAATCAAATAACAAATAACGACATCTTTTTGAGATATAAAATCAGCCGGTTTTTTTAAATAAAACATTTTTGTTTTTAGTGAGATATTTTTAATAAATTATATGAATTATCACTCTATAAATAAAGGGTAAAAATGATCTTTTCATAACTTAAATATATCAAAAAACACTTTGATTTTCTAGAAAAAAGTGACAAATCTGTCAAAAAGTGGTACCGGAAAATGACACATTTGTCAAAAAGTGGTACCGCTTTTTGACAAAAGTAACATTTATATGATTAATTTAACTTTAGAGCTAGCCTTTGAAAAAGTACTTTAATTTATCGAGAAATGTTTTTTTCCCGGGGTGGTTAGCGGGGGTTTCAAGTTCTGAAAAAGTTTTTAAAAGATCTTTTTGTTTAGAAGATAGGCCAACGGGAGTTTCGACAATAATTCTTATTAATAGATCTCCTCTTCCTTGTCCATGAACATTGGGGAAGCCTTTAGATCTGATGCGAAGAATTTTTCCATTTTGTATCCCTTCAGGAATAGTAATCATGCTTGAGTCGCCGAGAGGAGTCGGTATTTCTTTTTTACAGCCAAGAGCAGCTTCTGTAAAGGTTATAGGTAAATCTAGATATACGTCATCGCCGTCTCTTTGGAATGCTTCATGCGGGTTAACTTGTACAACAACATATAGATCTCCTGCTGGCCCTCCGCCGGAGCCTGCATCACCATATCCTGCCATTCTAAGACGCATATTATTGTCTATGCCGGCAGGGATATGAATCTTAACATTTTGTTTTTTCTTGAGTCTTCCTATACCGCGGCATTCAGGGCAGGGATTAGTAATAACTTTTCCTGTACCTCTGCATTCATTGCAGGGCGAGGACATACTGAAAAAACCTCTGCTTTGGAATACCTGTCCGCTACCTTGGCAGGTTGGGCAGGTTTTAATATCTCTAGAAGATTTTGCGCCGGAGCCGGAACATTTTGAGCAGGTTTCATAATTTGTAATGGCTATTTCTTTATCTACCCCTTTAACGGCTTCTTCAAACGAAACTGTCAGAGTAACTTTTTTGCTGGTTCCTTTTTGCATAGCAGGCTCATCAGTATCAAAACCGAAGAAGGAATCAAAAATAGAACCACCACCGCCGCCGCCGAAAGCACCCATAAATGTACGAAGAGCTTCTTCCATAGAAGAAAAACCGCCGCCACCACCCATGCCGCCCATGCCGGCACCTTTTAATCCTTCAGCTCCATATTGGTCGTATAAGTGTTTTTTATTTTCATCGCTTAAGACTTCATAAGCTTCGGAGACTTCCTTGAATTGTTTTTCAGCGGAAGGATCTCCCGGATTTTTATCAGGATGATATTTCAAAGCCATTTTTCTATAGGCTTTTTTGATCTCTTCTTTGGTAGCGTCTTTGGTAACGCCGAGTGTATTATAGTAATCTGTCATTGTTATAGGTAGTTTAATTTACTATTGAATATAACAAAAGAGGCTATAATTTCCAAGGGAAATTTAGCGCTCTTTTGATTCAAGTGCTAAAAATTAATATTTTCTTCTAGCTACTGTTTTAGCTCTTTTTCTAGCAGCTTTTGATTTAGCTCTTTTTTTAATAGAAGGCTTGTCATAAAAGCGGTGCGCTTTTGCAGATTTCATTATACCTTCTTTATCAAGTTTCTTTTTTAGAAGTCTAAGTGCTTTATCGATCGGTTCGCCGATACGTACTTTAATACTTGGCATTTATACCATCTCCAATTTGGCTTTATTGTTTTAATATGGGTTAAATAATAAATAATTTGATCTTATTGATCAATAAGCTTCGGTCCTCTTAAGTATAAAAGGTTAATTTGAGCTCCAGTATTATACTCTTTTTTTTCAAATAATTCAGTGGTTAAAGAGTAGAGGCGGTCAATGTTAATTTCGCTTTTTAAAAAAATAAATTTACTTATGTCAATAATAGAAGAAAATCTTTCAAGGATGGCTTCAATGTCAGGGGAAATGATATATGGGATCTGTTCAAAATAAGTAATAGCCTTATCCAGAGAGACTAAAACAGGATTAGTAAAATATGAGATAGTTCCCTCTTTTTTTTCTCCTGTAATAATATATAGTCCGCCTGCTTTAGCATCGATGGCGGAGATGAATTTTGTATTTTCGGTAGGGATATATCCTAATAGGGAGCTAAATCCCATAAGGGGAATTTTTTTGGAATAAGCAAGGGTCTTTGCAAAAGCTGCACCTATTCTGATACCGGTATAAGATCCGGGACCGGCAGCTGTTGCTATAAAATTTAGGTCATTGAAGGAAAGGGAGCTTTTTGTCAGCATTTCATCGATAGTGGGGATCAGTTTAGTAGAAAGTTCTTTACCGCCATGGAGTCTTTCAATAATAAGAGGGCTATTATTTTTTACAATAATAAGGCAGCTATTGTTAGTACTAGTATCTATAATTAATGAATTCATAAATAAACTAATTTCGTTATTCAAATTTTAAATTTATTCAATTATGTAATGCAGAGGTTAACATAATATTTATAAAAATAAAAGAGTATTATTGCCCAATTAAGTTAAAGTTGATAAAGTTGAGTACTTAATATTTTAAAAAATACTTTATTTTGAGAGGTTGTTTTGATAGACGAAAATAATCATGATGATGATCAATATATTTCAATTCCGGGAAAGGAAGAGACTATTTCTGATAAGCCGAAAGATATAATAGGAGAAACTAAATATCCTGACAGTCTTTATATTCTGCCTTTGAATAAAAGACCTTTTTTTCCGGGCATGGCCGCTCCTATTTTAATTGAGCCCGGCGAGTTTTATGAAGTATTGAAAATGGTTGCAAAGACCCCTCACAAATGTTTAGGGCTTTTCTTAACTAAAAAAGAAGAGACCAATATTTACAAGTTGAAGCCGGAAGATCTTTTTCAGGTCGGTATAGCTGCAAGAATACTTCGCATTGTCCCTATGGAAAAAGGCGGAGCTCAGGTTGTATTCAACATGGAAAAAAGGATAGCGATACAAGAGATAATCAAAAAAGAGAAGCATTTAAAGGCAAAGGTAAGTTATCAGGAAGATCCTCCTCTTAATGAGCTGAAAAAAGAGATTAAGGCCTATTCGATAAGTATTATTACTTCAATTAAAGAGTTATTGAAAATGAATCCTCTTTTTAAAGAGGAGCTGCAAATATTCTTATCCCATTCTGATTTTACAGAGCCGGGCAAGCTTGCCGATTTTGCTGTTGCCCTAACAACAGCAACAAGAGAAGAGCTTCAAGAGGTATTGGAAGCTTTTGATCTGCAAAAAAGAATTGACAAAGCTCTATTAATTTTGAAAAAAGAGCTTGATATAAGCAAACTGCAGAGCAGTATTAATCAAAGGATTGAATCGACAATTTCAAAAGCTCAAAGAGAATTTTTCTTAAGGGAACAGCTAAAAGCTATCAAAAAAGAACTTGGGATGGAAAAAGATGACAAGACATCGGATATCGAAAAGTTTCAGGAAAGGATAAAAAACAGGAAAGTTCCTGAACCTGTAAAAAAAGTAATAGATGAAGAAATAGAAAAATTTCAGACTTTGGAAGTGCAGTCAGCGGAATATGGCGTTGTACGCAACTATCTGGATTGGCTGACAGTTATTCCTTGGGGTATGTTCAGCAAAGAGTCTAATGATATTGATAAAGCAGAAAAAGTTTTAGAAAAAGATCATTATGGTTTGAAAGATATCAAAGAAAGAATTTTGGAATTTATTGGTGTCGGCAAACTTTCCGGAGGCGTGAAAGGCAGTATAATCTGTTTAGTTGGCCCCCCGGGAGTTGGCAAAACTTCTGTTGGAAAAAGTATTGCTAGGGCGTTGAACAGAAAATTTTATAGATTTTCTGTTGGAGGCATGCGAGACGAGGCTGAGATAAAAGGACATAGAAGGACATATATTGGGGCTATGCCCGGCAAGATGATACAAGCTTTGAAACAAACTGAGACAATGAATCCGGTCATCATGATTGATGAAGTTGATAAAATGGGAATGAGCTATCAGGGAGATCCTGCAGCAGCTCTTTTAGAAGTGTTGGATCCTGAACAAAACAAAGAATTCAATGATCACTATCTTGATGTACCGACCGATCTTTCTAACATATTGTTTATTGTTACAGCGAATGTATTGGATACAATACCTGAGCCTTTAAAAGACCGTATGGAAGTGATGCGGCTTTCAGGATATATCCAAGAAGAAAAAGTGGAGATTGCAAAGAGATATTTAGTTCCCCGTAATAGAAAGAATATGGGATTAAAGATCTCTGACATTATTTTTTCTAATGGTTCAATTGCACATATAGCAAGCGGCTATGCAAGAGAAGCCGGTGTTAGATCTTTGGAAAATAACATTAAGAAAATTATGAGAAAGGTTGCTCTAAAGGTTGCAAAAGAACAAGAGAGCAAGAATAACACCTTGCAAAAGGTTGTGCTTACCGAAAAGAACATAAAGGACTATTTAGGAAAACCTATTTTCACCACAGATGTCTACTATGAAAAAAACCCAATAGGTGTTGCAACAGGAATGGCCTGGACAAAACTTGGCGGAGTAATTTTGTATGTCGAAGCGATAAAATCTCCAAGCGAAAAAACTGAGATGAAGCTGACCGGTCAAGCAGGTGATGTTATGAAAGAATCTGCGCAGATAGCATGGAGCTTTTTAGCGAGCATGACAAAGAAATATGCTCCGGATAAAATCTTTTTTGAAAAGTCTATGGTACATATTCATATACCGGAA
>CAYNVX010000097.1:5120-6319 GCA_964400755.1 uncultured bacterium
CGGAAGGGGCGACACCGAAAGATGGCCCTTCTGCGGGTATTACTATGGTAACGGCTCTTCTTTCTCTTTTATTGGAAGAGCCGATAAAAGAGAAACTGGCAATGACAGGAGAACTGACATTGACAGGAAGAGTATTGCCGATAGGAGGCTTGAAGGAAAAATTGATCGCATCTCGAAGATCAAAAATAAAAACTTTGATTTTCCCAAAAGAGAATTTAAGGGATTTTGATGAACTTCCTGAATATTTGAAAAAAGGGTTGAGAGTACACTTTGTTGATTATTATGATGAAGTGTTCAAGATAGCATTTGAAAAAGAGGGGCAAATTGAAAAGAAAAGAGAAGTTAATAGAGCCGAAGGATCTAGAAGAAAAAATGAAGGAACTTCGTCAGTTAAATAAGACGATAGTTACTTTAAACGGCTCCTTTGATCTTTTGCATGCGGGACATTTATCTATTTTGTTTGAAGCAAAAAAACAGGGAGACATTTTGATTGTTGCATTGAACTCAGACAGTTCAATTAAGCAATATAAAAATAAAAATAGACCTATTATTGAATTGAAATATAGACTGGAAATGATGAGTGCCATTGATGTGGTAGACTATGTAACATGGTTTGATGAATTGGATCCGATAAGGATCTTATCTATAATCAAGCCTGACGTACATGTAAATGGAGCTGAATATGGCTTTGATTGCATAGAAAAAGATACAGTTTTAAAAAATGGAGGAAGGCTCCACATAGTAAAATTAAAAGAAGGCCTTTCAACCAGCAATATAATAAAGAAGATTAAGTTATGCGAATAGTTGCAACGTTTGATAAAGAAAATTTGGCGAAGCGTTTCTCACTTTTTTTGGACAAGAACAAGATTGAAAATAGCTTAGAGTCTCAATATGACTCTAAGACTAAACTAACCTCATATATTGTATGGATCCAAAATGAAGATGATGTTGAAAAGGCAAATGACTTTTTAAAGGATTTTCAAAAAGATCCTGAAAATAAGAAATTCAATGTCTCTATGCAGGATTTGCCGAAAGCTGCAAGAGTTTTGCAGCAAATCCCATTGTCTCCAAGATTAGCATCGATAAGAAAACAGTCATTTTTTGTGACCTATTTTTTCTTAATTTTATGTATTTGCATATACTTGCTCAACATGATGCAGGAGATGAGTCTGCAAAAAAAGGCTAATATAAAGAATGTA
>CAYNVX010000098.1:0-6143 GCA_964400755.1 uncultured bacterium
TACGATAAGCATTTGCAATCATCTGAGCAGCTTTATGAATAAAAACAAGGCTATGCTCTTCTTTTAAGATGTTAATTGCCTTAATTGAACCTTCAACTTCTTGTAGAATATGTTCTCTCATTATAATTTCCTCATTTTAATAAATTTGCCATTTTGCGATTATTTTTAAAAAAACATTCATTTATAAAACAAAAAAGAATTAGATGCCAGCATGGGAAAAAAAATAGCTATAATTGGAGCTACAGGACTTGTAGGCCAAGAACTTATAAAACTTTTGAATAAACGAAAATTCCCCTTAGAGAATTTGGAACTATTTGCTTCTGAAAAATCTAGGGGATTAAATCTAAAGTTTAAAGATAAGGATATTGAAGTTGATACCATAGGGGCAACCTCCTTTGAGGATATTGATATTGCTTTTTTTGCAGCAGGAAAAGCAATATCTCAAAGATATATTCCCCAAGCTGTAAAATCTAATACAATTTGTATTGATTTAAGCTCAGCCTACCGTATGGATAAGGAAGTACCTTTAGTCATTCCGGAAATCAACCCCCACCATCTTTTAAATCATAAAAATATTATTGCATCACCTAACTGCACCACTTCTATAATGCTAATCCCCCTTTATCCACTACATCAAGAATTTAAAATTAAAAGGATAGTCGCATCCACCTATCAAGCAGCAAGCGGCGGAGGAAGGAAATTAATAGAAAAACTGCTAAACGACACAAAAAACTTTTTATCAAACAAAAGTTCGGATTATTCCTATGGTTTTAATCTTTATTTGCACGATTCCCCTCTTAATGAAGACCACTATTCTGAAGAAGAGGTAAAAATGCAAAATGAAACTCATAAAATCTTAGAAGATCCTACAATAAGAATTTCTTCAACATGCGTCAGGGTTCCTGTTTTAAGAGCCCATTCTATTTCCTTAAATGTTGAATTTAGAAATAACTTCTCTTTTGAAAAAGCCTATAGCCTTTTAAAAAAGACTAAAGGGCTATCTCTTTTTGAAAATTTTTCAGACAATAGATTTCCAACCCCTTTCGATGCAACAGAACAAAACAATGTTTACTGCGGAAGAATAAGACTGGACACTTCACAAAAAAATACTTTGGAGCTTTGGGTTGTTGGAGATCAGCTATTAAAAGGAGCCGCATTAAATGCCGTTCAAATAGCAGAAGACTTATCATTTAAATGACTTTAAACTGTTACTCAAGATCAAGGTTCGATTTTTTTTCTAATTTTATACGGTTAAAATAAACTGCTACTGAAAAAATTGGAAACCAAATAATTACAAAAGAATTTATCACAAGAACAACAAGCTGCATCACATTAAATTTATTACTTATCAGGCTGCTTAAAAAGAAAAATTTCATAATGAAATGGTTTAAAATGTCTACAGCAACTAGACAAACCCCTCCGATTACAATAAGATATCCTAAAAGGCGCAGTTTTATTCCTTTTACTAATTTTTTGCTCCTATTCCAAAAATCAACAGCTGTATTAGATAAATTCTTATTCTCCTCAATCATAATAGGAAAAATTAATAATGCGCATAATCCAACTATTATTCCCGGAATGATTAATAAAAGAAAAGCCACAGATATAAGTATCGAAAAACCAAAACCTACAAAGATATATTCCCATAAATGTTTTCTAGAAAATTTAAAAATATTCTTCCATAAAAACTTTCTTCCTGCGCAAACATCTACCGCTGACTTATAAGAAAAAACCATAAAAAAACTGTAAAAAATCAGATCGAATATAAGAACAAAGATAGAAAGGATAATTGCCGTTGGTTCATTATAATGTTTAATTATTGCTGGAAAAACAATTGATAATAAAATACCGCCGGCAATATAAATTCCAGCAAGCGGCAAGCAGATTTTTTTCCAAATGCCGAGCATTGCCTTTATAAGGCCTCCCAAGGACAACTTTGATATTATAAAATTTTTTTTATTCATAACTTTTGTTTTATGTAATTATAAATTTATAATTAAATGATAAATAATACTAGATTACTTAGTAAATAAATACAAGACTTATAATTAATTTTTAACAAATATCTACATAGATTTGGTGTTGTTGCATAAGTCTTTATACACCAGGAGCTTTTATTAAATAAATATTTTACATCTAATGGTGGTATAAATAAAATAAACACCTCAAACAGCTAAGAGAGATGTGTCTAATGAAAAATAGCTACCAAATTTGCCTGTAAATCACATGTTAAGTCCAGCTATTAGTGAGGAAAGATTATCTTTATAATTTCTTTTCATCGCTGGATAATGATACTTTTTTAGGATAGCTGTTATTGCTTACCATTTGGATTCGGTGCTTTTAAAATAACCTGAGTTTTGAGTTTTAACAAGCAAGACAAAAATGTTTTGGTAAGGCAAAGAAGGTTTTTTCTTTTGATGACAATAAGCAATCAAACCTGATAATAAATTAATCAAAAAATTAACAGGACTTCTATGTAGGGTATGTTCTATTTGAGATATATTTTTTAGTTGGTCATTACCCATATCAATGTAGCTGATTTAATAAAAGAGGTTCTGTTACATGACACTGATAATAATGATTCTACTAAAAAATTCCATCTGCTGATTTGTTACAGGATGGATAAACTGAAGATTATAGTGATTTAACATGATATGATCCGAATGAATTTTACTATGATATTTTGCATCCCCTACAATCGGATGTCCAATATAAGAAAGCTGCGCCCTGATTTGATGATATCTTCCCGTTAAGAGCTTTATCTCTATCAGGCATCTATCTTTTTTTTGTTTTATTATCTTATAAGTTAAAATAGCCTCTTTAGCATCCTTATTTTCTTTATCAAAAACTTCGGCTTTTAATCTTTTATGAGCAATATAATGTTTCAAGGTTTTTATATTATCTTTTAAAACACCTTCCACTTCAGCCCGATATATTCTTTCTATTTTGTGTTCTCTTATCTGCATATTTAAACGAGAAAGGGCTTTTGAGGTTCTTGCAAATAAAACAAGACCTGATACAGGTTTATCGATTCTATGAACTGCATGTAAAAAAACATTCCCTGTTTTTTTGTATTCTTTTTTTATCCATGCTTTAGAAAGATCTTCTAAATTTTTTGAATTAGTTTCATTGGGCTGGGTCAACAAATCAGAGGGCTTGTCAACTATCAAAATATGATTATCGACATAAATAATACTAACTAAGTTTTCTTTGTCTGACTGCTTCATATAATACAATTGTTGTTGCAGCGCCTACATTTAAAGAGTCTGCAATGCCATACATAGGAATTTTAATTTTGATATCAGCTAGCTTTAGCCATGTTTCCGATAGGCCATACTGCTCTGTTCCAACAACTATTGCTATCCCCTTTTTTAAATCTGCATCGCTGTACATTTTGTCTGTATGAGGCGTTGTTGAGACAATCTGAACTCCCATCTCTTTTAAAAGAGCAATTGTTTCATCTGCATCTGCAACAATTACAGGCTGGGTAAATAAAGTACCAATACTTGCCCTAATAACATTAGGATTAAAAATATCGGTTTTTGGATCGCATATTATTACCGCATCAACACCTGCACCATCCGATGAACGGAGTATTGTTCCCAAGTTGCCGGGTTTTTCTATACTTTCAGCTATAACTAGAAAAGGACTTTTTTTCTTTTCTAATATCTTTTTTAAAGCATCAATTCCAAGCTCTCTTTTTTTAGCTATTGCTATTAATCCATCAGGACGATCGCGATAAGAGATCTTTTGAAAAACTTCTTTTGTACACTTAAAAGTTTCTATCTTTTTATTTTCTATTTGAGAGATCAGCTTATCTTCATTTTCTCCCAAAAAAAGCTCGGGTGAATAAAAAAAACTTTCCAGTTCAACATTACTGTTAAAAGCTCTAATAATTTCCCTATAGCCTTCTATAACAAAAAGATCTTCCTTATCTCTTTTATTTCTATCTCTTAATTTTACAATTTTCTTAATTTTTTCATTTTGCAAAGATGTGATCTCAATCATTTTCCCACCTCGCATAACTACCCGATGGAATAGCAAATGATTGTGACTCTAAAAACATATCACTAGCTGATACCGAACCCTTTTTATCTTTCATCAGCTGCTTCATGAACTGCTCTAATACTAGAGGAGTATATCCCGGAGTATGACAGGAAAAAATTAAAAAAAGTGCATTTTTAGACAAGAGCTGTTTACACAATTCTAATAAAAGAGAAATATCCCTTTCAATTTTAAAGACCTGCCCTTTTACTCCCCTTCCAAAGGATGGAGGATCTAAAATAATGCCGTCATAAAAAACATTTCTTTTAATCTCTCTTTTTAAAAAAGTAATAACATCATCTACAATCCATCTAATCGGCTTTTTTTCCAAATTGTTCAATTTGGCATTTTCATTTGCCCATGAGATAATAGGTTTTGAAGCATCAACATGACAGACCTTTGCATTTTCTTTTGCAAGATATAAAGTAGCCATTCCGGAATAGGCAAATAGATTTAATAAATTTAAATTAGATTTACCCCTGATTTTATTTTGCATCCACTTACACAAAATCTCATGTTCGGGAAAAACGCCTAAATGACCAAAATCAGTTGGAGAAATTTTTAGTTTTATATCTTCAAAATCAACAACCCAAAAATCTTTAACCTTATTCTTATTTATCCAATGATTTTTCTCATCTCTTGAAAAGATAAGATCGGCGCTTTTCCATTTTTCAATATCCTCAGGCTTCCATATAGCCTGCATACAAGGGCGAACTATTGTATAGGGACCAAACTGTTCAAGCTTTTGTCCATCGCCGCTATCTAATAGTCTATATATATTTTTCATAAGTCTTTATAAAATTTGTTGTGTGCAATTCTCTTATATAAAATTGCCATAGCATAATTAATGGTAAACTCAATAATAACTTCTCTATTTCCTGGAAAATTAAAGGTATGAAGATCGATATCCTCATCTCTTTTACCGACACCGATACAAACCGTTCCAACAGGCTTATCTTCCGATCCGCCGGAAGGTCCGGCAATTCCCGATACGGCAATAGCATAATCAGCTTGGGTTATGCTAAAAAGTCCATCTATCATTTCCTTAACAGTCTCGCAGCTTACGGCACCTTTCTGTTTCAAGGTTTTTTCAGAAACATTTAAAACCTTTTTTTTCATTTCATTGGAATATGAAACTATTGATCCTAAAAAAAAGTAGGAAGCGCCGGGGACAGATGTTAGCTTAGCAGCTAAAGCTCCCCCACTGCAGGATTCAGCTATTGCCAACTTAATATTTTTAAGTAAAAAGATTTCATGAAGGGCTTCTTCAATCTTACCGCTTTCAGACGGAAAAATATTCAAAGCAAATTCTTTTACTAAAGCTTTTTCTACAGAAAATATTTTCTCTTTTGCCTCTTTTTGGGTTTTGCCTTTACAGGAAAGACTAACCTGAACAATTCCATGGGAAGGATAAATGCCTACAGATATATCTTTATCAATTTTTAAGCTTTCTATAAAACTATTTAACCTTACTTCTTCCAATAAATAAAAATTAAGATTCTCTTGGAAAACTTTTTCTTTTAAAGGGAAATGCTTCAAAATATATGGAATAACAGAAAGAGAAAACATCTCTTTCATTTCTACCGGAACGCCAGGCAATGTAATAACAGCCGTTCCGGAAGATATATAAGCAAACCCCGGCGCCGTGCCAACACTATTTTTAAAGATTGTAGCTTTTTTAGGAACATGAGACTGTTCTTCCAAAGATGCGATCTGACCGAAGCGGCTTTCAATATCAGAAGCTATTTCTTCATTGAATTTCAAATCTAAATCCAAATAATCACATATAACCTTTTTAGTTATATCATCCATAGTCGGACCAAGACCGCCTGTAAGAATAATTAGAGAAGCTCTTTTAAAAGAATGCTTCAATGAAGAGACTATTTCTTTTTTTGAGTCGGCAACAACACTATGATGCGCTGTTTCATAACCCAAATCTTTCAACCTTTTGCTAATAAAGGCAGCATTTGTATTTATTGTCCTACCGGACAATATCTCATTGCCTATAGATAAAATTTCAATATTCATAACTTAAATCTTTTTTTTCTCAGGAACAAGCATATATATAAATAGCCATAGAATTCCTATGCATATCATTG
>CAYNVX010000099.1:0-5999 GCA_964400755.1 uncultured bacterium
GGAGATGAGACTACTTTTGGAAAAGGTTCTATTCAATATCAAACCGTAACTGATATAGATGCTGAATATTTCTATAAGGTTACGGTAGGCAAGTACTATACTGTTTCCGGAAAAACTACTCAAATAGATGGGGTACAGGCTGATATCGTTGTGCCAACTACTTATTCTGCATATACATTTGGGGAGAAATATTTAGAGTTTCCTTTAAAGTCTGACAGTATTGCGGCGGTATATGACGATCCATTAACTGACCTTGACCTTAGAACCAGATTTTGGTTCAAACAAAACTATTCGCCAAATTTACAAAAAAAGGTCATATATTGGCAAAAAATGGTTCCACAGCTCAAAAAAAATAGTCAGGAAAGAATGTCTAAAGATCCTAATTTTCAGAATTTCTTGAAAAAGCAGCAGATTATTCAGGCAAAAAATGAAAATAGGAAAATTCCTGATATAGATTATCAAAATTTTGGAGAGGAAGATCTTCAAATGCAAGAGGCTGTAAATATTTTAAAAGATATGATATATATAGAAGCCAAGTCCAGAAAAGCTGCCAATCTGTAAAGAAATCATTGATAAAAATCTTATCTCTTAACTATTCTATATACCATATTCTTGGTCAGATAGCTCAGTCGGTAGAGCAAAGGACTGAAAATCCTTGTGTCGCCGGTTCAATCCCGGCTCTGACCATTTGATTTCAAAATTGAAAATCCCGTAATTTTGCCGGAGTATAGGATTTCCTTAAATCACCCAAACAGTTGCGTAATATATTTTGATTACATTTATTCTGATTATTTCAGAGGATTTTTTTAGGATGCAAGATTCACAAATAGTCATTTACGATAAAACAGAGAGAAAGCCCACTACTTTAGTGGTGGTAGTATGTAAAGTAATCTTATAAAAACTAGTAAAACGTTTTAAGTAAATTATTTTTTTTTATTAACCTTGACTTTTCTTGAATATTGGTACAATATGAAGGATATAAATGAAATAATCCGACTTTTTGTACCATGAAAAAAAAATCAAAACTTGAAATTTCAATTGCTATATTCAAAAAAGCTGGAGGCATTTTAAAAATGTCGGAAGCTATAGCTTTTGGCATTCATCGTCGAGAACTTTATAAGCTTAGAGATAAAGGAATTTTAGAAGTTATTGGAAGGGGATTGTATCGTTTGACAACAATCCCTGAATCTGCTTTGTCAGACTTTATTCCAATAGCTAAAAAAAATCCTAGAGGAGTAATTTGTCTTATTTCAGCTTTGGCATTTCATGAAATTACCACACAAATTCCTCATTTTGTCTATGCTGCTTTACCTAGAAATGCCCGCAAGCCTGCAATTACTTATCCTCCTATGCGATATTTCTGGTATTCTGAAAAACTTTTAAAAACAGGAGTAGAAAAACACAAAATTGATGGGTGCATTATTCGAATTTTCAATATAGAGAAAACATTGATTGATTGTGTTAAATTTCGCAATAAAATTGGAATGGATATTGTTTTAAAAGCATTAAAAATGTATTGGCGTAGCAAGAAAGCTGATCTCGGTAAGCTTTTTAAATATGCTAAATTGTTTCGAGTTGAAAATTTTTTAAAACCTGTTATGGAGGCGATTATTGGTGAATAGAATAATTAATATACCAAAAAAGAATTTAGGGGCTTCTATTAGACAGCGTTTGAAGAATCTTTCTAAGGAGAGAAATCGGCCATTTGATGAAATTCTTAGATATTATGCAATAGAGAGATTTCTTTATCGTCTTAGCATAAGTCCTTACTTTGAAAAATTTTTTCTTAAAGGCGGTCTGATGTTAAAAATTTGGGACTCTATGGAACATCGAGCTACTATGGATATTGATTTGCTCGCTAAAAATATTTCTAATCAAATAGAAAATTTACGATTGGTTATTTCTGAAGTTGCTGCAATTGATTGTGAAGAAGATGCTATTGTGTTTGATACACAAAAATTAGTTCTTCACGATATTCAAATTGCTGGAAATTATAATGGTGTGAATGTTAAGTTTTCAGCGAAATTATTTACAGCTAAGATACCTGTTCTTCTTGATATAGGTTTTAATGATATTATTATTCCTAAACCAGAAAAAGTTAAATACCCTACTCTTTTAGAAATGGAAGAACCAATTTTATTGGGATATACGTTAGAGACCGTTATTGCTGAAAAGCTTGAAACTATTGTAAATCTTTTTTTAAAAATAGAACAATTTTTTCAATTGTTCCCATTTAAGATCATTGCGAAGAAAGGTATTATAGATTTTAAAAGATGGATTTTTCACAAAAAATGTAAAGATAATAGAGCTTTTTATAAGGTTTTTTCTTTTTAAAAAATTATAGAAGAGATAACAAAAAAAAATTATTTATTGAAAATTGAAAAAAATCTTCTGAATTTTTCCCATTTTAAATTATTACGGTGCAGATTATCTAATTCATTAGAATCATGGTGTTTTTCAATAAAAGGATCTTCACATAGATGTAAATTCTTATGTATCCCTAAAAGTGCTTTAAAAAAATTAAATATCGAGACTTTTGGAATTTGCATTGGTTTGTTATATAAATAATAAATTGCTTTGTTATCTATTTTTTTTCCAATATGACCATAACCTAATAGATCGGCTATATCTCCTTTATTTCTGATGACCGTTATTTTTATATCAACATTTTCCAAATTAGAAAATTTTACAATGGATTTTTCATCCAAGCCAATCGAATTAAATGTAATTAAATGACCTACTTTGTCGGCAAAGCTAAGAGAGGTTCTTTGAGCATATCCTCCGCCAAGACTAAAACCTACGACGATTGCTTTTTTATTTAAAAAGTTTGGATCATTAAAAAGTTCATTTAGGATTTTTTTTCCTCTTAAAAATCCTTGGCTAGCCATTTTAGGTCTCATATCATCCAGAATAGAATAAATTGCTTCTCTATTTAAAATATTACCTTGAGTTCCTCTAAATACGATTATTGGGGGATTGGATTTGTCGAGAGGCGATAGAGCATATCCAACCATACCTCTTTTAGAGAAAATAGATTTGTAAACTTTATAATATGCTCGTTTCCCAGCATATGTGATTTGAGGAATTATCGTGTTTTCTTTTAGTTCCCGATTTACTATTCTTTTACTTAAGATTTCTATAGATTTTAAAAATATTAACTCGGGATCATTTTTGATTTTTTCTAAATCAATAACATATTTGTAAAGTAATAAGCGCTGAATAGAACTTGTAGAGCTTTTGTCATAAAAGGGATCTAAAGGTATTTGATTAAAATTATTTTCGAAATCAAAATTTGAATAAAGCTCTACCATAGCCTTTTCATTGGATGTCTCAAATAAGGAAATGATAAGTTTTCTAAAAGTGCTACCTGAGAAAAACCAATAATTGTTTACTTTTTTTAAAAGGCTAGAATTTAAAGAAAGACTTTTTAAGTTTTTTTTCGTTTCATCTATCTTTTCAATATGCTTTTTAAAAAACTTAGCAAAATAAGGCACATGTAAAAAAGGACAAAGCAATAGATTTAGACCTTTTGAAATGTGAAATTTACCATCCTTGCTTTTAACAAGGTAAAAGGTTTTTAATTTTGAAAAAGGTTTGGTTAGTTTGTACATAAGCTTATCTTAATAATTGTTAAGTATAATTATTATAACATATTTGAAGAAATAATTTCAGTTATTTATAATCTCTTGAAGATCAGAGGTTTGTGTGTTGTTGTTTGCTTCAAGCCATTATTCTACCAATTTACGACAAAAGCGGGAAAGCCTACGATTGAAACCATTGGCCTTCCCCGCTTTTGTCGTAAAACGGATCTTTCCGTAATGCTCTGTATAAAACTCTATTTCATGATAAATTCTCTCAAAATTACCAAATTTTTTAATAAAAATGACTTCGGAAAGCTCTTTTAGGTCGCAAACGCCTCTATTTAAAGAAGATAAAGATGAATGTGAATTTAGAGAAATGCATAAGGAAATAACAATAAGATGTTTAAAGATAAATAATACCTGTTAATGAAAGAAATACAACAGTTAAATTTATTTTTATATAAAAAAACAATTAACAAAGTTGTTAATCATTAAAGTATATGTTATAATATTTATAAAAAGTATTAATAATATAACAAAAAATAGGCTATAAATGACTGCACAAATTATATATCCTTCGATTCCTGGTTATGAGCTAACTAAGGAGAGATGGTATTTACAATATCCTAGACAAAAAGATGAAAGTGATAAGGATTTTCATTCACGGATAAATGGTATTTTTGAAAGTGCTGTATATGAAAATACCCAAAAACAAAGATTTTGTAATATTTCGGGTCAGAGGATTTCTGTAGAGGTGGTTGTCAAAGAGTATACTGTTTTAAAAAAATTCTTCGTCACCAAGCAAACAGATAGTACAATTTCAAGAGAGTCTCCTGTAAGCGAACTTTCCAAAGAGACGTATATTTCTCTTTCTGAGTCTGAGTCGAGTATTGATGATAAAGAAAAAAAAATTATTAAGATTGATTATCCTGAGGCTTGTTATCGTGTAGATAAATATGAAAAGCATAAGATGGCTTTGATCATTTTTTCTTTGTTTGCAATAACATCTGCTTTTTTTCTTTTCATTTTTGGATTTGTCTTAGTCTCTCAAATATTGTTCATAGGCGGTTTTTTTCTTCCACTTGCTCCAGCAAGCATTATAGCTTCTAATCAAAACTAAGATAACTATAGCATTTAAACTCCCCAGACTATTGATTTTCTTAAATACTCCGGATAATCAGATCATTTACGGCAAATGAAATTGTCAAAAGGACAATTCAATAAGGAATGGTTTAAAAGATTAGAAAAATCTTTTTCCATTAACTTGGGAAAGCTGTTGGATAGTAGCTTTGAGATTATTCAGTCCTTTTTCTAAAAGTGCAGAAATTTCAAAAAGAGTGTTTTTAGAAAAAGGATAATTTTTTCTAAAAGATTTTATTTTTCCTTCATCAGTTATATCAATTTTATTTAAAAGAACTAAAAAAGGTTTTTCAGCCATTTTTGTATTGTATTGTTTGAGCTCGTTTTGAAGCATTTCGAAATCTTTTAAAGGTTCATTTTCATCGATAGCTGAAGAGTCTATTAGATAGATAAGGACATTAGTTCTTTCAATATGTTTTAAAAATGAAAGGCCTAGGCCTTTATTTTTATGAGCATTTAAAATAATTCCGGGAATGTCTGCAATAAAAATTCTTGAAAAATCCTCAAATTCCATTAGACCAATGTTTGGTACTAAGGTTGTGAAGGGATAGGGGGCCACTTTTACTTTTGCTTTGGTTAGCTTTTTCATTAGAGTGGATTTTCCGGCATTAGGCATGCCAACCAGACCGACATCTGCTATTAATTTCAGTTCTAATTCAACTTCGACAGCTTCGCCCTCAGCTCCTAATGTTGCAGTATTCGGGGCTTGATTAGTGGAAGATTTGAAGTGAATGTTCCCATAGCCGCCTTTGCCGCCTTTGCAGATCTGAAAAGTTTGATCTTTTTGGGTAAATTCAAAAATTATATTTTTATTTTCTAAATCTTTAATGATTGTTCCTATAGGAACTTTTATAAGAAGACTCTGGCCGTTTCTTCCCTGACGGTTATTTGCGCCGCCGCTATGGCCATTTTCTGCTTTTAACAGCTTTTTATTACGAAAATTCTCTAAAGAGAGAAGATTGGTATCAACTTTTAATGTAACAGAACCGCCAACGCCTCCATCTCCACCATAGGGGCCGCCTTTGGGAATATATTTTTCCCTGCGCCATGCAACAATTCCGTTGCCGCCTTTACCGGCCTGTAATTTGATTTTTGTATTATCTATAAACATAATTTTTTATGAAATTGGGCCCCAAATTGGGGCCATAAGTTTTTTTATCATTTTTGTAGCAAAAAGACCCTTTCCTTTAGGGGAGGGAAGAATTGCCAATATTAAAAAAATGCGGGCTTAATGCTTTTAAAGCCTCCGCCCGCTAGAGTAGATCCACTTCGGGGTTG
>CAYNVX010000100.1:0-5995 GCA_964400755.1 uncultured bacterium
CAAGGAAAAGTTTTGAACAATTTTTAAAAATTAGCTACATCGCAATTGCCTCATAAAAAAAATACCCTATTTTTTATTGTTTTATAAACGCTATATTGAAGATTTTTATTTTTCAATAAAAAAATAAGACTAATTTATTTATACAGCCTAATTTTTCTTCCATAAGATAGCCTCTGTTTTTTTAACAGAGGCAAATAAAAATAGATTATTAGAAAAACAGCCCTACTTAGGGCTGTTTTCTTCCAAATGTCCAAGTTTTTTATAAAACTCCAACTTTTCTTTTTGATGCTGTCTTAATTCATCAAAAAGTTTTTTTGCTTCTTCAGGTCTAATCTTTTTAAGATATTCATACCTTGTCTGAGTTGTAATAAACTCTTCTATGTCTATAGTTGGCTCTTTAGTGTCTAGTTGGAAAGGCGCCTTTCCTTCTAATTTCAACCGTGGATCATAACGATAATTTAACCAATAACCAGATTCTACTGCCTGTTTTTCTTCATTCTGGCTCATACCCATACCTGCTTTTAATCCATGGCCGACACAAGTAGAATATGCCATTATAATAGAGGGTCCTTTATAACTCTCTGCTTCTTTGAAAGCCTTTAAAGTTTGTATTTTGTCATAGCCCATAGCAACAGATGCCACATAAACATTGCCGTAAGACATAGCCATTAGACCTAGATCCTTTTTATTTGTTCTTTTTCCGGCAGAAGCAAATTTAGCTATTGCACCAAGAGGAGTTGCTTTTGAAGACTGACCGCCGGTATTAGAATAAAGTTCAGTGTCCATCACTAGGATATTAACATCTCTTCCCATTGCAAGCACATGGTCCAATCCTCCATAGCCAATATCATAAGCCCAGCCGTCACCACCAACTATCCAAACAGATGGTTTAGATATTAGATCGCTGCGAATAAATATCTCTTTTAATAGACCTTCCTTATGCTCTGTTTTATCAAAAAGAGACATGATCTTTAAATAAAGCGATTCTGATTTGTCTCCATCATCATAATTCTGCAGCCATTCTTGAAAAAGATTTTTTAATTCATCTTTTAAGACATTCTCATTAATTGCTTTTTCAACTAACTCTTTTAGTCTTTCTCTTCTATAGCTTGTTGCCAGCTGCATGCCAAAGCCATACTCGGCATTATCTTCAAAAAGAGAATTTGCCCAAGCCGGACCATGTCCATGTTCATTTTTCCCCCAAGGAGAGCATGGCAGAGCTCCACCATATATAGAAGAACAGCCTGTTGCATTAGCAACTATCATTCTCTCGCCAAAAGCTTGAGTTAATAATTTTATATACGGAGTTTCTCCGCAGCCGGCACAAGCTCCGGAAAATTCAAAAAGAGGCTCTTTGAATTGTGATCCTTTTAAAGTATACCTTCCCATTTGAGAATCTTTCGATGGCAGAGTTACTAAATAATCCCACATTTTTGCAGTTGTTTTTGCCTCTTCTTCCATCGGCTTCATCTGAAGGGCTTTGCCCTTCGTTGCCGGACAGATCTGCACACAATTATTACATCCGGTACAATCATATGGAGTTATCGCAATAGTAAAGAACATATCCTGCATGCCTTTTCCAAAAGCCTTAATTACTTTCAATCCTTCAGGAGCTTTGTCAACCTCTTCTTTTGTAAGTAAAAAGGGTCTTATAGCTGCATGAGGACAAACAAATGAACACTGATTGCACTGTATACAATTCTCCGGTATCCAGCTTGATACTAAACTTGCAATCGCTCTTTTTTCATACTTGATCATATCAGTAGGGAAAATTCCGCCCGGAGTAAATGCACTTACAGGAAGCAGATCGCCCTCATAAGCATTGATCTTACTTGCAATGTTCTTAATGTAGTCCGGATAATTTTTATCAGAGGGCTTATCCTCTGGAAGATCTTTCCATGAACTTGGATATTTTATCTCTTCCAATGCCTCTAGCGCCTTTTCAACGCCTTTCATATTCTTTTCTATTACTACACTACCTTTTTTCTCATATGTTTTTTTAATTGCTTCTTTTAGTAAATCAATCGCTTTTTCTACCGGAATGATATTTGAAAGTTTAAAAAATATTGTCTGCATGATCATGTTTATATGTGTGCCAAGTCCCGCTTTTTTCGCTAGATCAGATGCATGAACGTTATAGAATTTAACTTCTCTTTGTGCAATTTTTCTCTTTAATGAATTTGGAAGCTTTTCTTCCATCTCCTGCAAAGACCAAGGTGAATTTAATACAAATATTCCACCTTTTTTTATCCCTTTTATTAAATCAAACCTTTTCACATAAGCTGTATGGTTACATCCAACATAGTCGCATTTATTTATAAAATAGGTAGATTTGATAGGCTCATCTCCAAAACGAAGATGAGATACTGTAAAGCCTCCGGCTTTTTTAGAGTCATATTCAAAATAGCCTTGAACATATTTATCAGTATTATCTCCAATAATTTTTATCGCATCTTTATTTGCTCCAACAGTACCATCGCCGCCAATTCCCCAGAATTTACAGTTAATAGTACTAGTAGGCTCAGTATCAATATCTTCTTTTATCTCAAGAGATGTGTGTGAAACATCATCATTTATTCCAACGGTAAAATGGTTTTTAGGATTTTCAGATTTTAAATTGTCATATATCGCTTTGACCATAGATGGAGTGAAATCTTTTGAACCAAGTCCATATCGTCCGCCTACTATCTGAACATTTAACTTCTCTGTTTGTGCGATCATTGCAATATCCAAATATAAAGGCTCAGCTAACGAGCCGCTCTCTTTCGTCCTATCTAGAACTGCAATTTTTTTAACACTTTTAGGAAGCGCTTTTAAAAAGTGCTCTTTTGAAAAAGGTCTATAAAGTCTAACCTTTATAAGGCCAACTTTCTCCCCTTTTTGATTTAAATATTTTATCGTTTCTTCAATGGTTTCTAAAGAAGATCCCATAGCAATAATTATTCTTTCTGCATTTGGATCTCCTACATAATCAAAAAGAGAATATTTCCTTCCTGTAATCTTTTCAACTTTCTGCATCTCTTCTTCTACGATTTGAGGGACCCTTTCATAGAAAGGATTTATAGCTTCTGTTGCTTGAAAATATATATCGGGATTTTGATTTGTTCCTTTGTCAATCGGATGTTTTGGATTTAATGCACGGTCTCTGTGATGCTGTATCATCTGATAATCTACCAGACCTTTTATATCTTCATAATCTATCATTTCAATTTTTTGAATCTCATGAGATGTTCTGAATCCATCAAAAAAATGTAAAAAGGGAAGAGATGATCTAATTGTTGATAAATGTGCTACTAATGCCAAGTCCATAGCTTCCTGTACACTTGCAGATGTCAGCATACAAAAACCTGCAGCTCTTGCTGCCATTACATCCTGATGATCTCCGAAAATAGAAAGTGCCTGACCCGCTAAAGCTCTTGCCGCCACATGAAAGACACATGGCATTATCTCTCCTGCAATCTTATACATATTTGGTATCATCAAGAGAAGTCCTTGGGATGATGTAAAGGTCGAGCTCAAAGCTCCTGCCGATAAAATACCATGAATGGCGCCTGCCGCTCCAGCTTCTGACTGCATCTCTACAACTTCAACTTCTTTTTCGAAAATATTTTTTCTATTTTCTGCTGACCAGCTGTCTACAAGTTCAGCCATTGTGCTGGAAGGGGTAATAGGATAAATTGTGCAAACTTCAGAAAGAGCATATGCAATATGCGCTGCCGCTGTGTTGCCATCTATTGATTTTTTACTTTTTTTCTTCATTTAAGATACCTCAAAATTAAGAAGATCCTCATATTTCATATTTAAAACTTATTTCTTGAATATTCAAGTTTAAACTTGCCTACAGTATACATTATATTCCATTTTTTTATATTTTTGCATTTTTAACATGATAGATATTTTTCTAAATGTTATAAACATGATAGAGGATGTCAAAATATGAGCACTCTTTTAAAAGTAGAGAATATTGAAAAAATTTATATTACAAGAAGACAGAAAATCCATGTCCTTAAAGGTATTTCTTTTGAAATACATGAAGGAGAAATTTTTAGTCTCTTAGGAATAAACGGAGCAGGGAAAACTACCCTTTCCTCAATTATAGCCACACTATTAAAACCTACCGCCGGTGATGTTCTCTTCAAAGGCAAATCTGTTTACAAACATCTTTATGAATATCGCGAAGCTTTAGGTTTTTGCCCACAAAAACAAAATATCGATAAAGATCTGACAATTGAAGAAAATTTAAAATTTGCAGGAAGATATTATGGTCTTTCTAAAAAAAGAATTGAATACAGAACTAACTATCTTATCGAAAAATTCAAACTTCAGGATTATGCAAAAGAACGCTCAGAGATACTCTCAGGAGGATATAAACAGCGTTTTTTAATTGCCAGATCCTTAGTACATGAGCCCAAACTGGTTATCCTAGATGAACCTACAGTTGGTTTAGACCCTCAAGTTAGAGAACATCTAATTAAATTCATAGCCTCTTTAAAAGAAGAGAAAATTACTATTATTCTTACTACTCATTACCTTGACGAATCAGAAAAATTATCTGATAGAGTATGTGTTATTGACAAAGGAAAAGTAAAAGCAATCGATTCCCCTAAAAACCTTAAACACTCTTTTAATAAATCCAACCTTAACGATGTCTTCTTACAGCTGCTCGAAGAAGAAAAAAAAGAACAAGAAGAAAAATTAGAATGAAAAATAAAAGTATAAAATGCTTTCTGCAATTAATTTTTTATGAACTTTTTTTATTAAAAAATAATTATATAAGCAGATTGATTGATACTCTGATTATTACTTTTACAAATGCTATTGTCTTTGGATACTTTTTCCCTCAAATGGCCACATTTAAAAATTTTGGGACTTTTATCATTATTGGACTAATTTCCATCTTTGGTCTTTTTCAGGTTGTTAACAATGTGACCGACTTTATTTCCGATCTTACCGGCGACAGGGTTATCACTTATAAACTTCTTCTTCCATTACCCTCCTTTTTTGTTTTTTCTTCGGTCTCTTTAGGATGGAGTATCTCTTCTGCTTTAACAAATATCCTGATTTTCCCTCTAGGAAAACTCTTTTTATTTGAGAAGATGGATCTTTCCCATTTTAATGTTTTTCAATTTATAATTATTTTTATTACCGGCTATATCTTTTATGGATATTTCGGCCTTTGGATAGCATCTCTGATCAAAAACATGAGAAGGACAAGTATTGTCTGGTTTAGAATAGTGAACCCCTTATTCATGCTGGGAGCTTTTTTCTATACATGGAAAACCATTTACAAAACTTTTCCTATCGTTGGCATTATTGATCTCTTAAACCCTGTAATTTATGTTATGGAAGGGCTTAGAGGCTCTGTTATGGGAGATGAGATGTTTATACCTTATTGGATATGCTTTTCAGTTCTTTGGGTCGCTATCTTCCTTTTTGGATATGATGCAAACAGAAGATTAAAAAAACGGCTCGATTGTATCTAGGCTTTAAAAAATAATATCCTTAAACTAACGCAGCTATTTATAGTCCAATGGCGAAGCATTGAAGGTAACAGAGAATCATCTTCCTCCTCTTTATCCTGACCGAAAATAGTCCCCATCAAAGCTGCTGCAAAAACCACAGCCGGATCATGAAGTGAGCCAAAAATAACTGCCTGGATAAATATTCTGGCAAAAATCATAAAATCCTTATTCTCATGTCCCTTAAATAATATAATCTGCAAAGACTTTAATTTTTCCTGCAAAAAGCCCCTGAAAATTATCTCTTCTATAATTGGAGCAACTAAGGTTACCCTTCCGAAAAGTTTGATAAACCTTAAATATTGCCTATTTAATATAGCATCCTTCATATAGTGAATGACCTGTTGATCAATAACTACTTTGGTAAGCTTGAAAATAATTCCCCAAAAAATATTTGCAACCGCTATAATTATAGCAAACTTCTTTAAATCCTTAAAATATTCAGATGAGGGCATTTTGAACCATTCCAATCTTTT
>CAYNVX010000101.1:0-2340 GCA_964400755.1 uncultured bacterium
GCCGTTAAACTTGCAAAGATCTGCAGATATCAGCTCATTGTTTTTCTTATTAGAGAGCATGCCGTTAATAAACCCTTCTAAGGCTGATATTTCATCCTCTATTATAACATTAGGATATTGAGCGACGATCAAGAACAATATAGCCTGATCCTTGATCTGAGCTATATATAGATCATACTGCATCGACTCCGTTTCATCTTTAGACGGCATCTTCTGTTTAATATGCTGAAAATTTTCAGGAAAGGAAATGGAACATTTGCCCGAAGGGCAGAAACATTCCTTTTCATCCAGAGCAAAAACATTAACGGAAAGAAAAATCAAAAAACTCAAAGCCCAAAGAGATCTTTTTATCATTTTGCTACCTTAGCACATATGAGAGAAGAGCTCTGATGACTAACATTATCACCCCTAAAAATACAACGGACATAATTAAGTTTAAAACTGATTTTGCTATAGAAAATTTCTGAACTTGAGAAAGTGCATTTACAAACAAGACCAATATCCAGACACTGATGATAAGCTGAGCCAATAAGATAGCAAATAATATCCCAACCTGATTTTGAGTTAATAGGTTGCCCCCGGGAAAATCTAAAAATAATGTCTGTCCAAAAAGGATACCCATTACAACCCAAAGGATAACATTTACCGTCATAGGAGCATTAGACCAGGCAAAAGAAGAGCGAACTTCCTTATATATAGCCTTACCGCCTATCCATCTTCCTGTAAAATATACAAAATAGGAAACTACCGAAAAAATTACATATCCCCAAAGAGGGGCTAAAATCAAAGCAGCTATTATTATTAAAAAAAAGTTGAACTTGTACCCTAAAGACATAGTCTGAAAAGAGCCAAGCAGCGATATAAATCCATAAATTCCCGACAGAACGGCCAAACGATAGTTTGGGTCAATTTCTACTATTTTTTGTATGGTCTCTCTAGGCTTTGTCCACATAGAAAGCCATGGGTTAAAGCCTAATTTCTTAGACATTTCCTTCCTCCCTTGTCTTCTTGCTTTTAGCCTCATTATCAAGATAATCCTTAAATTTACAAGCAGAAAGATTAAAATTAATTAAACAATAACATAATTATCTAATAATTAATTAAATAAAAACAGATACAATTAACATTAAATATAAACAACTCTGCTTATTAAATAAGAAATAGTACTCATTACAACAAACAGGATCACATACATCAATATTACATTAACAACCGATCTAATCATTGTAAAGCCCTGTACTTCTCTTAAAGCTTGAACGAGCAAGACAAAAGCCCAAATAGCTGTTATGGAAGATATCAGGTTAATAAACAAAATAGAAGTTGGAGAGGTATATTGCAGAGCAACATATCCTGAAACAAAAGCCGATAATATAAACCACATCAATAAATCAATAATTAAAGGAAGCCTTGACCAGGCAAGAGCAGCTTTTACATGTGAAAATGGGGCTCTCCCCTTCATCCATTTACCTGTAAAATGTAAAACCCAGCTTAAAAAATATAGCCATATAGCCCCAACGAAGGGAGATAAAACTATAGCTATTGCTAAGGTAAGAAGATAATGAATAGGAAATCTTAGTTCATAATATGTAAAGATAAAGAAAAAAGACTGCAAAGCAGTAATAGCGGAGAGAAAATAAAAGCCTAGATTTGGGTTATAGTCAATTATAGCCCGTATTGTTTTATTAGGGCTGGCCCACATTGTAAAAAAAGGATTCATTCCAAGCTGTTTCATATTTTCTCCAAAAGTAAATTTTAAGGATGCAAAAAAATTGCATCCTTAAAATGATTATTATTGTCCTTCTTTAGGTCCTTCATGATGGTTGCATTTGCAGCCGCAAGTTCCAATTGAAAAGAAGAAGCTAACTGAAAAAATTCCGGCAAGACCAATTAAGATATAGCTTAATTTTGCCCAGCCGGACATGTCGGCACCAAAGATGTCTTGGATAATGTCATATTGAAATGCACCCCAAAGACCCCAATTGATAGCTCCTACAACAACTAACAATAGTATAATAAATCTGATAAATCTCATTAATTTACTCCCATTAATTCAAAATTAGGACGCTAAAGAAATTAAGTCCTATTATAATGCATAGTAAAAAATTTACTTTTCATTGTCATTATTTTTTTTTAGTTTATTAATAATATGTAGGATAAAACCCAAAAGCTATCAAAGACAAACAAATTGACATTTAGTTATTTAAATAATAAAATTTCACATTATTTTCAGGGTAAATTATTTATGTCAAATTTTGATAAGAACTCTTTAGAGCATTTAGAAAAGCTCTGCCGGATAAAACTTACAGAAGAAGAAAAAAAGATTTTTTTGAAAGATCTGAA
>CAYNVX010000101.1:2350-5671 GCA_964400755.1 uncultured bacterium
TTTCTTAAAGAAAAATTAAATGAGGTTAATACTAAAGATGTTAAGCCCTGCGACTATGTCCTGCAAGAGATCCAAAATATTGTTATGAGAGAAGACATAGTTCAAAATACAATTTCCAGAGATGTTTTTTTATCAAATGCGCCCGAACAGATAGGCGGCATGATAAAAGTACCTCCAATTATAAAATCAGAATAGGTTCATATGCATAATAAAAGTGCTGTAGAAATAAGAGATCTATTGTTAAAAGGTGAAATATCTGCTTTGGAAATTGCTCAATATTTTTTGAAGAGAATCTCTTTCTTCGACAAAGATCTAAAATCATTGATTAAAGTTTTAGAAGAAAGGGTTTTAAAAAAAGCTAAGGATATCGATCAAAGAAAAAAAGAGGGAAAGGTTTTAGGAAAATTAGCCGGAATACCCATTGTATTAAAAGACAACATGCATATCAAAGATGAAATAACAACTTGCGGATCGAAATTCTTAACAAACTATAAAGCCTTTTTTGATTCAACTGTTGCACGTTTAATAGATGAAGAGGATGGTTTGATTATCGGCAAATCTAATCTTGACGAGTTTGCAATGGGAGCTTCAACTGAAAAATCTGCCTTTTTCCCTTCTTCAAACCCTTGGGATTTAAAATGTGTACCGGGAGGATCATCCGGCGGTTCCTCTGCTGCTGTTTCAGCTAGATTAGCGCTAATAGGATTAGGATCTGATACAGGAGGATCCATAAGACAGCCTGCAGCTTTATGTGGAATTGTCGGCTTTAAGCCGACTTATGGAAGAGTATCAAGATATGGATTAGTAGCTTTTGGCTCATCTCTAGATCAGATTGGACCGCTAACCACAAACGTTAAAGATACAGCCCTAATGATGGAAGTTATCGGGAAGCATTGCGAAAAAGATTCTACAAGCATTAATCTGCCTCAAGAAACATATAGTGAAAATCTTTCCAATACGCTACGGGGAATAAAAATTGGGGTTCCTTGGAATTTTTTAGAAAATGCAAAGCCTGAAATTTTTGATAATTTTAAAAAATCTACAGAACTTTTAAAAGAACTCGGCGCTGAAATAATCGATATTGATCTTGATGTTTTAAAATATTCAGTGGCAATTTATTATATTTTAGCTACAGCCGAAGCTTCTACAAACCTTGCAAGATTTGATGGGATCAAATATGGCAAAAGAGCATCTAAAGTTCATTCTTTAGAGGATATTTATAATTTATCCAGGGAAGAAGGCTTTGGCTTTGAAGTAAAAAAACGAATTATGCTTGGAACCTATGTTTTATCTGCCGGATATCAGGACGCTTATTACAAAAAAGCACAAAAAATGAGAACTCTAATTATTAATGCATTCGAAAAAGCTTTTTCAACATGTGACATAGTTATAATGCCTACCTCTCCCTCCTCTGCTTTTGAAATAGGATCTATACAGAATCCCTTAGATATGTACATGCAGGATTTATTTACCATATCAGCCAATTTAGCCGGTTTGCCTGCTATGAGCCTTCCTTCAGGTTTTACTAAAGACAATAAACCATTAGGTATACAGTTTATTGGGCCTCAGCTTCATGACAATCTAGTTATCAAATATGCATATGCTTATGAACAAAAAAATAAAATCTTCGAAAAAATTCCACCTCTTTTCGATAGGGAGGCAAACTAATGAAAAATGTACCTTATGATTTATGGGAAGCGGTAATTGGTCTTGAGATACATGTCCAGCTAAACACTAAAACAAAACTATTCAGCCCTGCGCCAAATAAATTTGGCGATGAGCCCAATAGCAACATCACCGAAATTTGCACCGGCCAGCCGGGAGCGCTGCCCTTATTAAACAAAGAGGCTATCAAAAAAGCGGTCTTATTTGGATTGGCAATCAATGCAGAGATCTCAAAATTTTCTAAATTTGATAGAAAATCATACTTCTATCCTGACAGCCCCCGAAATTTTCAGATAACACAATTTCACGATCCGATCGTAAAAAATGGGATTGTCATAACAGAAGTTGACGGGAAAAGAAAAGAATTTCAAGTTAAACAGGCTCAGCTAGAAGATGATGCAGGAATGTTAAAACATTTTGCCTCTTTTGCCGGAATCGACTTTAACAGAGCGGGTGTCCCCTTAATTGAAATCGTATCAGAGCCATGCATGCATAGTGCAAAAGAAGCTGTAAGCTATGCCATGACTGTAAAAGCTATTATGGAATATATAAATGCATCTGACTGCAATATGGAAGAAGGACAGTTAAGAATAGATGCCAATATTTCTGTCAGACCAAGAAATGAAACCACTCTTAGGAACAGAACAGAAATTAAAAACATGAATTCTTTTTACAATATGGAAATGGCTATAGAAGAAGAGATAAAAAGACAGATTAAGATCTATACTCTTCATCCCAATGAAGATCTCAACACCCTAGTTCCTCAATCTACCTGCCGATGGGATCCTGTGAAAAGAGAAATACAACTAATGCGAAAAAAAGAATCAGCAGATGATTACAGATATTTTCCTGAACCTGACCTGCTGCCTATTTTTTTAACTCAGGAATATATTGATGAAATAAAAAATGAACTTCCTGAACTTCCTCATGACCGTTTCAAAAGATATGTTAAAGATCTGCAACTTTCTGAATATAATGCTTCTATTTTGACAAATGAGAAAAAACTGGCCGATTATTTTGAAGAGGGTTTAAAAATCTGCAAAAATGCAAAAAATCTCTGCAACTGGATAACAGTAGAATTTTTCGGAAGGTTAAAAGAGATAAACCAAACTCTTTTTTCTCTTGGCATACCATCTCAAAATATAGCAAAACTTGTCAATCTTATCGAAAATTCTACAATTACCGGCAAAATTGCAAAATGTGTAGCAGATGACATGATCAAAAATCCTCAAAAAGATCCGGGGATAATAGTAAAAGAAAATCCAAACTATCAGCCTTTATCTAACAGTTCTGAAATAGAGCCGATAGTTGATAAAGTACTTTTAGAAAATCCTGAGTCTATTGCTGATTATAAAGCAGGAAAAGATAAAGCTTTTGCCTATCTAGTAGGACAGGTGATGAAGCTTACAAAAGGAAAGGCTTCTCCTCAAATAGTGAATGAATTATTAAGAAAAAAAATTAAATAAAAAATTACTGAAAATAATTCAGCTATCCTATATAAAAATTGACAAATTTATTTTAGAGATTATTTTTATGCCTTTTTCTTGTTTTGGTAGTAGAAGATCCAGCTATGTAGCTCCATTGCCGGAAGTTTTTTTAGAAATTACGACAAAAGCGGGAAAGCCCACGGCTTTAGTCGTGGGATGAGAGCGTCTT
>CAYNVX010000102.1:0-5539 GCA_964400755.1 uncultured bacterium
AATTTTTACTAGTAATATAAGATCATATTATTAAAATATTTATTTTATGCTTTAAAATTATTATTTTTAAGACGTTAATATTAAGTTAATTACACAATTATTTTAGAACTGTAATTATATTGTTTAAAATTTTAAATTATTATATAATTAATTGTATAATAAACAAAATATAGTAGAATTAATTATGCCATGGCTAATCAATCCATTAACTAGTGCTTTCCAATGGGGAAGAGGAAAAGCAGCTGATACAGTTGCTTGCATTAGAAGCTACTTTCCTGAAGGAAGCATTCCAAGAGACAATTCTCAGTTTATTGCAGAAATGATTGACCCTAAAGCTCCAGATAGAATAGAAGCCCAAGAAATAGCCAGACAAGCTCTACAACAAGCAGCAAATTCCGCAAGAACCCATGCCCAAGCTCAACAACAAGCAGCAGGTTCCCCACAACCCCTGGCAACAAAACCTTCTATAATAGGCCAAGCTATTGGTGTTGTAGGTGGTGCAATACAAGGAGTCGCTCAAGCTGTAGGAATAATTTCAACACCGCTTCCAAAAGAAAATGACGCAAATGCTGTAGCAATAAGCTTTGAAACAGATTCTTCAGATCCTACCAAAAAGAAAGTTAAAATTTGCGGAAAAGATTTCTTCATATCTCAATATAAAAAAAAGAACGGCATAACTTCTTATGTAGACTTTGTGAAATGCCCAGTTGAGCTTAAAGAACTTGAGCAAAAACTTGATGCTGCAGTAAGACAATTAATGGCCCAGGCTAAAACAGAAAAACGAGAATTTGATATCCAAAAAGTTAATAACTTAAATCTTGAATGGGACCTTAATGAAAAAGATGAGATCCTGCCAGATTCTGCCATCGTAAAATATTATGAAACTGGAAGGGTTGCACCTTATACTCTTTCCAACACAATTTTAAAAGCTGCAGCATCATCTATTAACCCACTAGCCGAATCTTTCGCCAATACAGCGCTTCAATATAGATCACAAGACGGATCTCCAGTTGCGGCTCCTATTACATTAAGCGGACAAGGAGCGACACCTCCTACAGGAACTCAAGCTCCACAAGGAGCACAACAATCACCACAAACTGCTTCAGCAACCGGCGCTCAAACACCCGCTCATCCTATCAACTTATGCTGGTTTAGAGCCGCAATGAAAATATTACTACAGCCTAAACTTAAAGACTTTTTACTTAACTTAACTGTTTCTACAAATAATTCTACAAATCCAGCACAACTTGAAAAAGTAAAAGAATGTATGGACAAGTTCAGTCAAAATAAAATAAAAGAAGCCGAAATACTATTTACAGAAGAAATATTACCTAATTTGCCTGGAAGTGTAATAAATGTACAAGATGACCCTCATATTATTCTCACATATGTAAGAAACCTTATTACAAATGATGCATTAGATGCTTATATCCAGGGACAACAGTTAATACTTAAAGATAAAACTACTTTAACCGATGTAACACAAACTCGTAGTTGGATGGTTGAATTAAACATGACTGCTCCCCCCCCCAGCAACCTTAGAAAGCTAATTAGATTTATTACCGCTTCTACTAACACCATATCCTTTAATGATATTTTAAAATCTTACTATCATGATAATTCTAATATACTTGGTAGGGAAGACATTGATCATGTACGTAAGTTCTATATAATCCCTCCTCCTTCATTAACATTCCATTTTGCCCGTTTTAATCCAGATGGAACAAAAAACGATTCTAAAATAAGTGCTATTCCAGATGAATTAATTATAAAAGCTAGAGAATTATTACCAGATGGTTATTCAGGGGATTCTGTTAAATATAAATTAAAAGCACTTGAAGTTCATACTGTAACTAAAAATATAGCCCACCATGAAACCTATTGTGAAGGCGATGATGGCTTCTCAGATCAAGAAAATAGAGAAGCTGCCTATATCTTGTATTATGAAAAAGCATAATGCAGTAAGCAGAGCATAATATAATCAAATAATTTCTTTATAAATTTCTCAAATATTAAATCATTTGATTTCTTATAATCAATTTCGCATAATATAGACTAAAATTTTTTGTGGTGGCATAGCCAAGTGGTAAGGCAGAAGCCTGCAAAGCTTCCATTCCTCAGTTCGACTCTGAGTGCCACCTTTATGATATATCTAGTAGCAACTCCCATTGGTAATTTAGAAGACATGACCTTAAGGGCAATTAAGGTCCTATCAACATGCTCATATATCCTTTGTGAAGATACCAGAACAAGCTCTCATTTATTAAAGCATTATGAGATTAAGACGCCATTAAAGAGCTTTCACAAGTTCAATGAGAAAAAATCCCAAGAAAATATCTTATTAGATTTAAAGAACAATATTGACATAGCCATTATTTCAGATGCGGGATCTCCCTTGATATGCGACCCCGGCTTTGATCTGATAAAAAGGTGTTATGAAGAAAATATCGAAATAAGGGCCCTGCCGGGTGCCTGCAGTGTAATACAGGCTCTAGTATTGTCAGGTTTTGATGCAATCCCATTTCAATTTATAGGATTTCTTCCAAAAAAGGAGAGTGAATTAAAAAGAGCTCTTGGAAAGATGTTTTTTTATATAGGAACATCTATCTGTTTTGAAACACCCCACAGAATAATAAAAACATTAAAGCTTATTCAAGAGTTAGATCCTCAAAGAAATATAGCTATTGTCAGAGAGACAACGAAAAAATTTGAAGAGACTCTAAAAGGAAAAGCAGAAGAGCTGCTTTTGCATTTTAAAAATAAAGAGCCGAGAGGAGAAATGGTAATTGTCACAGAAAAAGGCAATCCTCCAACGCTTTCAGTTGAAGAGACTTTATTATTACTGCAAAAGGATTTGGGATATCCCTTAAATGAAGCTATCAAGCTTTGTGCTAAACTAAAAGACATTCCTAAAAGAGAGATCTATAATAATTACAAAATTAAAGATAATTAATTTCATACAATTTTCCCCTTTCTTGATAAATAAAATCTATTAGTTTAAACTCCCAAAGTTTAATTTAATCAGCTTTGCCAAAACTAAACCCAGGAGGGTTATGAGCAAGGAAATGGATCTTGTGTTGAGGATATCCAACTCATCCATATCAGGAGCCTTTTTTGCAAAGAACACTCTTTTAGATACTTTTTTCATACCCTTTTCCTCACAACTGCCAATATTATTAAAAGAAATACTTCAGGAAAAAGAAATAGAGAACTGCATAATTGGATCGGGAAATCATCATGCTCAAAAAGTAACAGAAGAAGTACTTCAAGAATTAAATATCTCATATTTTGAAATAGACCACGAAAATCTTTCCATTACTTTGGATGTAGAAAAGCCTGAAGAGCTAGGGACAGATAGAATAGCCAATGTTTATGGAGCCCTATTTTTACATCCTTTTTCAGATGCAATAGTGATCGACATGGAAACGGCATTGGTATTTGATGTAATAACAAAAGAAAGAGTATTTTTAGGCGGAGCAATATGTCCAAGCGTATCCCTTTGCGCTAGGGCATTGTCGGATCATACGGACAAATTACCGCTTGTAAACATCTGCAAGCCGCAGAGCTGTCTTTCCAGGTCTACTATTGGAAACATACAAAGCGGAATATATTATAGTTTAATCGGTACAATAGAAAAGATCGTGGAAGAGATTATATCGATGAGGTTTTCACACAGTCAAATAAAAGTAATAGCGACAGGCTGGCTGGCATCGAACTTTTCATTTCAGGAATATTCTTCGTCGCTTAGACAAGATTTAGAAAAAGATCTGAAAGTAGTAATCGACTATTTCGAACCTGACCTTCCATTTTTCGGTCTGTTTCAGATATTAAGAGAAAAATTAGCAATCAAATCAAAAGAAAAAACATATAAAAATTAGGAGAATAAAAATAATGTCTTCAAAAGCAAAAGAAATATTATTTGAAGAAGATGCAAGATCGAAACTTCAAGAAGGAATAAACAAACTAGCGGATGTTGTTGGAGTAACCCTTGGACCTAAAGGAAGAAACGTTGGACTTAACACAGCATGGGGAACACCAAAAATAACAAATGACGGCAACAGCATAGTAGATGATGTAGAACTTAAAGATCAGTTTGCCGATATGGGAGTAAACTTAGGGAAAGAAGTTGCATCGAAGATAAAAGAAAAATGCGGCGACGGCACAACTACAGGGATATTGCTATTTAGAGAACTGGTAAATAATGGAATAAAAAATATTACCTCCGGCAGCAGCCCGATATTAATCAAAAGGGGTATGGAAAAAGCTTTAGACAAACTGATTAAGTCAATTGAAGCTATGGCAATTGAAATTAAAGAAGATCAAGAGATCATAAATATTGCAACTGTTTCTGCCTCCGGCGACAAAAAAATTGGACAGGACATTTTTGAAGCTATAAAAAAAGTTGGCAGGAAAGGAGTGATAACAATTGAAGAGAGCAAGACAATTGAGACAACTCTTGAAATAGTTGAAGGTATGGAATTTGACAGAGGATATTTAAGTCCATATTTTTGTACTAACTTGGAAAAGATGACAGTTGAAATGGATAATCCATACATAGTAGTAACTGACAAAAAGATCTCTTCAATACAAGAGATCCTCCCTCTTTTACAACAAATTGCTTCAACAGGAAAAGATCTTTTAATTATAGCCGATGAAGTTGAAGGAGATGCTCTATCGACATTAGTAATCAACAAGATCAAAGGCATTTTAAAAGTTGCAGCAGTTAAAACTCCAGCCTTTGGAGATGCAAGAAGAGCTATATTGGAAGATATAGCGATCTTAACCGGAGCAACCTTTGTATCGGAAGAAAAAGGACTTATTTTAAGAAATTCTTCTGCTGAAGTATTTGGAAGTGCTGGAAAAATAATTATTTCCAAAGAAAAAACAATAATAGTTGGCGGCTGTGGAAAAGAAAATGAGATTAAAGAGAGAATTGATCTTCTTGAAAAAGAAAAGCAATTGGCAGAAAGCGACTATGACAAAGACAAACTAGAAGAGAGAAAAGCAAAACTGCAAGGCGGCGTTGCACTAATAAAAGTTGGAGCAGCCACAGAACCTGAGATGAAACAAAAAAAACAAATCTACGAAGACAGCTTAAATTCAACAAAAGCTGCTTTGGAAGAAGGTATAGTTGCCGGCGGTGGTCTAGCTCTTTTAAAAGCATCAGAGAAATTAAATGATTTTGAACTGTTGGGTGATGAAGAGATAGGAAAAGAGATCTTAAAAAAATCCTGTCTATCTCCTATTAGACAGATTATTTCAAATGCCGGATATGATGCTTCAGTATTGATCGAAGAGATGATAAACGAAAAAGAGATGATCGGATTTAATGCACAGACAGAAAAAGTTGAAGACTTAATTAAAGCTGGCGTAATCGATCCGATAAAAACAATTAAGACCTATTTGATGAATGCAGTTTCCGTAGCAGGAATAGTGCTGATATCAGAAGTGTTAATTGGAGACTACAAAGAAGAAAAAGAGTCTAATTGAGTAGGAGGGGGATTTACTCCCCCGTCCTCTCACACCACCGTACGTACGG
>CAYNVX010000103.1:0-3584 GCA_964400755.1 uncultured bacterium
ACATTTTCTATATGTAAGCTGTTTTGTACGCGTAAATTAAAGACAAAAAAATAGGCTCCTGCCAAAGCAGCAGGAGCCAGATCTTAAAAAAAAATATCTTATAAAGATTTAGATAGAATAGCTAATAATAGAATAGCTGAAATAGTAATGATCTTTATCATTGGGTTGATGGCAGGTCCAACAGTATCTTTGTATGGGTCGCCAACAGTATCTCCTGTAATAGCGGCTTTATGAGCTTCTGAGCCTTTTCCGCCATAATTTCCTTCTTCGATATATTTTTTAGCATTGTCCCAAGCTCCGCCGCCGCTAGTCATAGCGATAGCATTAAAGAGACCTGTAACAACTGTACCAAGAAGCATAGCGCCTATTGTAACGAAAGCTTGAGCTGTACCAACGATAGAGCTTATAAAAACATATACTACAACTGGAGCAACTACAGGAATTAAAGAAGGTATGATCATTTCTTTAATTGCAGCTTTTGTTAAAATGTCAACAGCTCTGCCATAGTCAGGAAGCGCTTTCTTTTCCATGATTCCGGGAATTTCCTTAAACTGTCTTCTTACTTCCATAACGATAGCACTGGCTGCACGGCCGACAGAGGTCATACCGAAGGAACCGAACAGGTAAGGTAATAGTCCTCCTATGAAAAGTCCTACGATAACGTAAGGATCTTGTAGGAAGAACTGACATTCGATATTAGGGAAGTAATTGCTTAAGTCTTCAGTGAAAGCTGCAAAAAGGACCAATGCTCCGAATCCAGCTGATGCGATAGCATATCCTTTGGTAACAGCTTTTGTAGTATTTCCAACTGCATCTAGGGCATCTGTTACTTTTCTGACATCTTCAGAAAGATGTGCCATTTGAGCGATGCCGCCCGCATTATCGGTAACAGGGCCATAGGCATCTAAAGCAATGATAAGACCTGACATTGCAACCATGCTTGTTGCAGCAATACCTACGCCGAAAAGCTCACCGTTTAGATAAGAAACCAAGATACCAACGGAAATTACAATAACCGGCAGTACAGTAGATTTTAAGGATATAGCCAGTCCTTGGATAATATTTGTTGCATGTCCTGTTAAAGAAGCTTGTGCAATACTTCTTACAGGATGATATTTTGTTGATGTGTAATATTCTGTGATCCACATTAAAAGTCCGGTTACAATAATTCCGGTAAGAGCGCTGTAGTAGAGATTAAGTCCTGTGAACCTGATCTCATCGATAGCTAGAAGGTTATTGCTAAAACCAATCCAGATGTGAGTGAAAAAACCGATACCGATAGCTGCAAGAACTGCTGTTGCGATAAAACCTTTGTAAAGAGCGCCCATGATATTTTGTTTTTTGCCAAGACGGACAAAAAAGGTTCCTATAATTGATGCTAGGATAGAAACCGCTCCGATTCCAAGAGGGAAGGCTATCATTTTGTCAGCAATAGCTCCTTTGAAGAATATTGAGGCTAGTACCATAGTACCGATAATAGTTACCAGGTAGGTTTCAAAAAGGTCGGCAGCCATACCTGCGCAATCGCCGACGTTGTCGCCGACGTTATCAGCGATAACAGCTGGGTTTCTTGGATCATCTTCAGGGATGCCCGCTTCAATTTTACCGACAAGGTCAGCACCTACGTCAGCGCCTTTGGTAAAGATACCTCCGCCAAGTCTGGCAAAAATTGAGATAAGGGATGCTCCAAAGCTAAGAGCTACTAAAGCTTCCATGATATGTTTTGATTCGATCCCTGTTTCTTTTAGTATCATGTAATAAATAGTAATTCCTAAAAGTGCTAGTCCTACTACTAACATGCCGGTAATAGCTCCTGATCTAAAAGAAATAGTTAGTGCCTGCTGCAACCCTTTTTTTGCTGCTTCGGCAGTTCGGACATTTCCTCTAACTGAGATATTCATTCCGATATATCCTGCTAGGCCTGAAAGGACTGAGCCGATGATATATCCAATGCCTACTAAGATGCCTAACTGCCAGGCAAGTACTAAAAATATAACAATTCCGACGATGGTAATCATACGGTATTGTCTGTTTAAGTATGCTTTTGCACCTTCTTGGATGGCCAATGCAATTTTTTGCATTTCGTCGGTTCCATTGCTTTTTGAAAGAACTAGGTAGATTAATATGCTTCCATAGATCAAAGCAAGTAAGCTACATGCTATAGGGAAATTATATATGTTGAACATTATTCACCTTAGTTTACATAAATTAATTTTATATAAATAATATACAATTTAGATAATATTTTTCACCAGACTTTAATAGCTTAAGAATATTTAAAACCCTATATTAATTTTTCAAAAAAAATAATTTATTGGAGAACTCTTATGAAGAAAATATCCTGGACCATTTTCTTTTTTGTAAATTTAGTTGTTCTTACCCTTGCTGCCGAAGGTCTGATATCGGTAAACAGTAAAAATATTTTTGAACAAACGGATCATACCCTCGTTAATAACGAAGAGGCGTTAAGCTGGGATTCTTTAATGAATGGGATGAGAGATAGTTTTACTAAGCAGGAGTTGTTTGACGGAAAGAATGAATTTTATGTAGAAAAAGGCTTCATGGATGATTTCCAATATATAAAAAACAAGACAGGCTATTTAACTATGAATAGCATCCAGATGTTAAAACAGTGGGCACAATATCAACAGGATAACATTGATCAAGTGGATTTAAAAGAGGGGACTCTTTCTTTAGAAAACTTGACCCAGGAGATGAAAAGTAGGCTGGTATTGGCAGCGCAGAAAGCTAGAACATCGGCATATGCTCCCTATTCAAAATTTCATGTTGGAGCGGCTGTTTTAACAAAGTCAGGAAAGATATACTCTGGCTGTAATTTTGAAAATGCAGCATATGGAAATACGATCTGTGCTGAAAGAAGTGCAATAGGAAATGCATTAACTAAAGAAAATAGAGGGATTTCATTTCAAAAGGATCAGAATATTATTGCTGTTGCAGTTGTTATTAGAGGGGGCAATGGATCTCCTTGCGGAAACTGCAGACAGGCTCTATATGAGTTCAATCCAAATATGTTAGTGATAATGTCGGATATTGATAATGAGAATTATAAAGAGGTTTTATTGAAGGATTTGTTGCCGATGGGATTTGGCCCACTTTGTTTAGACGAGGCTAAGGTAGAATAGCCTGCTGATATTGATAATCTCTTGAAACTGCAATTTTTTGTTCAGCTTTTAAATGGTTATAGACCCAAGCTTTATAGCTATTGTTATTATTGTAATTTTTTACAAAAACAAAAAAGCCATATTTCTCATAGTCTTCTATTTGGAATCGATAATCCCTTTCAAATTTAGTGAAATTAGAAGGAGTAGATAAAAAATTTATTATGTTAAATTCTGGGTCTATTATTTTTTTGTAAGTTTCTAAAAATTTTTCAATATCTAGGTTAAGGTAAGAATATTTACGAAAAAGAATAAAGATTTCTGCTAAGTCTATTTTTATTAATCCTTCTTTTACTTTTTCGAAAAAGAAGTGGAGGGCTTCCATATTGTTAAATACAAAAGCTTTTACTATCAGGATAGATTGAAAGTTTTGTTCTTCATTAAAAAAACTTTTTTGAAATAGTT
>CAYNVX010000103.1:3594-5472 GCA_964400755.1 uncultured bacterium
CTAATAAATAAACAACCATTTTATTGTTGTTTCGCTTGATTGCTTTTTTTAGTTCGATATGGTGGTTCGTTAACTCTAATTTTTTAGAGTCTAGTTCAGTAGCGATTTTTATATATTCATCTGGATCTGAAACAAAGATAGCTTCTACCTTTGCTTGAGGATGAAAAGGAAGAGTTCTATTTATTGTTTGAATGAGTCTATCAATAAAAGCTTTTCTATCAAAATCAGGCTTTCTCATTAGAATTGGCATATAGCGTTCTATATCTAATCTATTTCTATCTTTCATCTCTTCTATTAGGTTATATATCACATCAGTTTCTATTGAAGCTTTTTGAGCATATTTATTTAAAAATTCTTGATCCTTAAATATTACTGATAGCCCCTTAGAGCTAATCATTTGAACATAACCGGGAATTTCTTGGATTTTTTTATACCAGAAAGATTTTGAGAACTGCGCATTTAAATTTAGTATACAACCGGTTCTTAAAATAGTTAATTTGTATCTATAGGATTTACAATATATCCTTCTAGTCCTTTCTAAAACCTTACCGGGGATTTGATAATCTTTTTTTATTCTAAAAAATGCAGTATGAAAAAAATCTGCCCTAAGTTCTCTAGAAAATAATAGATCATTGCCGCCGCTTTCAACCGGAGGCATTATTACATCTCTATTTCCAATTTTTTTCTTTAGAGGTTCTTTGCTGGCAAAAAATGAAATTTTCTCAGGGTTGGAATCTGTATCGGAATAAAGGCCTCCAAAGTAGTAGAGGATATGATATCTTAAAATATCAGAGATAGCCGCCCAGTTGGGAGGTATCTTTCTTCTTTCTTTTTCAATTTCAACATCTAAATCAGACTGAATATGTTTGTTTAGGGTTTCTTCGATGCTTACTAGGAAGATATTGGTTTCTCTACAAAATTGAGTTGTACTCTCTTCTAAAGAAGAGATGTCTGCCCAAAGGATAACCTGCATATCCGGATATATATTTTTCCATTTTGAGATTATTTCCTTATCTTCATCTCTTAGGGGAGAGCCCATCCAGATGAAGTGCATGATGTCAAAGGTAGTAAGATCATGATGAGGTAAAGTTTGTTTTTCAAAAGTAGTTAAAGATTGGTCCTGACTTAGAAAAAAATCAAATAAATCTTTTTCTTCCAAAGTAGGTATATCAAATTTTTTTGGCTCAAATTGAGCTGATTCAACATGTTGAGTAATTGGAGGAAGAACTACTGATGATGCCATTTTTTTCCAAAGTTGTTTAAGAAAAAAAAGCCTATAAAAATGATAGATAAAAAGAAATGTAAAAAATTATAAAATTTTTATTAGTTCGGATTTAGGGAGGAGAGATTTTACCATTTCTTTATCATCAAATGGATTAGGTTGATAATTTTCAGGGATTTTTTTAAATAAGGTTCTAGCCTCTTGTTGGAAATCAAAAGGATCAGATAAACCAATTAATAAAACAAATTTTCTTTGTAATGCTGATAAAAAGTTTAATAAATTTTCAGGTACTTCAGATAAGGTATTGCCTGAGCAGTCTAAAAGAATTAACTTTTCAAGCGGTATAAAGTCTATATCCAATCTGCTTAAATTGCGATTTCTGGCGATAATTAATTTTTCAAGCAAAGGAAGACGAAATAATACATTAGATCCGATTTCATGCAGATTTGGATTATCTGTTATGTATAATTTATGCAAATTAGGCAAAAATAAGTTACTAACTATTGAAAATTTACAATGGGCTAATCGTAATTTAACTAATGAATGGGCGCCATTTATTTCATTTATATCTTCTAATTTATCATCAAATTCCTTTGGCATGGAAACCCCTGTTTTTAAACATGGGGAGGAAATGCCAATCCTTTTTTTTAGTTAAT
>CAYNVX010000104.1:0-5298 GCA_964400755.1 uncultured bacterium
TTAAAAAACAACCCGACAAGGAATAATTCGCAAAAAAGTCTTGTGATCTACTAACGTTTTTTTATTTGAGCTCTTTATTTTTATTTCCTCCTTCTAAAACCAATAATCGGTGCTCAACTTCTGTCAGTTCTCGGGCTTTTGTTAGGATAAAACACGGAAAAATTTGCAAGGGGTCGAAGGTTCAAATCCTCTCACCCAGATTCTTTGTTGAAAATCGTGTTAATAACCCTGTTCACAAATTTGTTGATAACTCTTCAACTACTCATAACCTCGGCTTTTGTTCAATAAACAAACAAGTTATAAACACCTTTTTTTAATAGACAAAACCCCCGAGTTTTAAACAAATCCACAGCGTAAGAAGAATAAGATAAATTTATATATAGATTCTTCTATTACTTTCCTAATAGGTCTTTTTAAGCTATTATCCTTCTTAAAAAACTATTATAAGGGATTCTATGGATTGTTTTAACTTTAGTCATTTCTTTGAGAGATCCTCAAACAACGTAAAGAATATTTTTGAATTTCAAAAAGATATTTGGCAGGCTTTGATTGATCTTTCAGATAATATAAAAAATCAAAGACTTGGAAAAATAGAAATTGATATTCCTTCTAATGTAACTTTGATAAACCCTGAATTAATTTCTATTGGAAAAAATACAATTGTAGAACAAGGAGCTTATATAAAAGGACCTTGTATTATTGGTGAAAATTGTGAAATTAGACATTGCGCTTACATCAGGGGTAATGTAATTGCCGGCAACGGTTGTATTATTGGACACTGCACGGAAATAAAACATTCTATCTTATTAAATAATGTTCACGCTGCACATTTTGCATATATTGGAGATTCAATAATTGGTAATTATGTAAATTTAGGAGCAGGTGTTAGGTGTGCAAATTTCAGAATTGATAAAAAAAATATTAAACTGACTATAAATGGAAAAATTATTGATACCCAACTTAACAAGTTTGGCTCGATCATTGGCGATAATGTTCAAATCGGCTGCAATACTGTTCTTAATCCAGGAACGCTTATTGGAAAAAATTCAATTTTTTATCCAAATGTTAATTGCGGCGGACATGTTCCTTCCGATTCAATCATTAAATCATCTAATAAAGTTATCATCACAACTAAAAAGGTAAGAAAAGATGCTCTTTGCTATGCAGTTGAAAAAAAATGCAGCTAAAATTTTTGGAAAATATAAACCTCAAGTAGAAGAAGCTATTTTGAGAGAGGTCGCTGTTATGGGTGAGAAAAATGCTCTTCGCGACGCTGTTGAATATGCTTTAATGAGCGGAGGAAAAAGATTTCGCCCAATAATTGTAATTTTATTAGGTGAGGCTTTAAATAAAGGCTTTAATGTAACTCATGCTGCGTTGTCTGTAGAATTTTTTCATACTGCTTCATTAATCGCAGATGATCTTCCTTGTATGGACAATGAAGAACAAAGAAGAGATAAGGCAACACTTCATAAAGTTTTCGATGAATCAACTGCTTTGCTTGCTAGTTTTACCTTGATTTCCGGCGGATATGAGATGATATATAAATGTGCTAAGGAAATTGAAAGACAGGGATCTGTAAATGCAAATGAAATATGTGTAATTGCCCTGCAGCACTTATCTCGATGTGCAGGCATTAAAGGTGCTACAAATGGACAATTTTTAGATTTATCAATAACAAAACCTACTATTGAAAATATAAGAAAAGTTATTTATCAAAAGACCATTACACTTTTTGAAATAGCTTTTATTTTAGGATGGATCTTTGGCGGCGGAGAACTAGAAAAATTAGAGGAAGTCATTAAATGCGCAAACTATTTTGGTATGGCTTTTCAAATTGCCGATGATATTAAGGATTTGAAACAGGATATTGAAAATGAAAATAAAATTAATATGGCTAAATTTCTTGGCAAAGAAGAGTCTTATAAGCTTTTTAATAAAGAAATATATAATTTTGAAGAGCAACTGGAAAGTTTGAATCTATTATCGGAACCTTTTAAGCAGCTTATTTCTTTATTAAAAAAAGCTGCTCAAAAGGCTTTGTAAAAAATATATTTATTTCGCGGCTAAAATTTCTTTTGTTTTTGTAATAATTAAATCTTCTATTGTTTTTAGCAGGGAGGCATCATTTTTTAATGTTTCTTTTGCAGACTCTCTTCCTTGGCCTAATTTGTTTTCATTGAAATTGAACCAAGTTCCTTTTTTGTCTATTATTCCATATTCAACACCTAAATCAACAATAGATCCTGTATTTGAAATACCTTCGTTAAAAGTAATATCAAATTCAGCCGTTCTAAATGGCGCTGCCATTTTATTTTTTACTACTTTTACTCTTGTTCTTGTTCCTGTTTCAATACCTTCTGATGATTTAATTGTTGCGATTCTTCTGATATCCAAACGAAGAGAAGCATAAAATTTTAGAGCTCGTCCTCCAGTTGTTGTTTCCGGATTGCCGAAAACGATTCCAATTTTTTCTCTAATTTGATTTATGAAAATTGCACAGGTGTTGCTTCTTGCAAGAGCTGATGTAAGTTTTCTTAAAGCCTGAGACATCATTCTAGCTTGAAGGCCCATATGAGAATCTCCTACTTCACCTTCTAATTCGCTTTTTGGAACTAAAGCTGCAACAGAGTCGATAACTATTACATCTAATGCATTTGACCTAGCAAGCATTTCTGTTATGTTTAAAGCCTCTTCTCCGCTATCAGGCTGTGATATCATTAGTTCGTCTAAATTAACGCCAATTTTAGCCGCATATCCAGGATCTAGGGCATGTTCAGCATCGATGTATGCTGCAATTCCGCCAGCCTTCTGTGCATTTGCAACAATATGTGTTGCAAGTGTAGATTTTCCGGAAGATTCCGGACCAAAAATTTCTACAACCCTGCCTCTTGGAACGCCGCCGATTCCTAAAGCTAGATCTAATGAAAGTGCGCCTGTTTTAATAACTTCAACGCCTTTAGTTGCAGAATTTTTTCCAAGGGCCATTATAGCGCCTTCACCAAATTGCTTTTTTATATGTGAAATTGCTAATTCGAGAGCCTTTTTTTTCTCTAAATTTTCTTGATTTGCCATGTTTGACTCCATTTTTTAATCTGTTTTTATTTACATATAGATTGGTTGAGAGAGAAGCTTATCGTCAAGAAGAAAAAGTCTATTTTTAAAGTTTAAAAATATGTTATTTGTTCTATTATGAAATAAAAAGGAAGGTAAGATATGTATCTTATAGGAGATATTGGCGGCACAAAAACTAGACTTGCCCTAATTGAAAAAAATAAAGAAATCAAAACTATCAAAGAAGAAAAATTTTTAAGCAGCGATTTTACTTCTTTGTTAACAGTTATAAGAAAATTTCTTAAAGGTGAAGAAAAGCATGTTGAAAAAGCATGTTTTGGAATAGCCGGCCCTATAAGAGAAGGTAAATGTCAAGCAACAAACCTTCCGTGGGTTGTTGACAGCAAAGAAATAAAAGAAGAGTTAGCTCTTAAAGATGTTTATTTGTTAAATGACCTAGAAGCTAATGCCTATGGGATAAAATGTCTAAGAAAAGATGAGTTTCATGTTCTTAACGAAGGGAATCCTAACCAAAAAGGAAACGCTGCATTAATATCAGCAGGTACAGGTCTTGGCGAAGCTGGACTTTTTTGGGATGGAAAAAATCATCACCCTTTTGCTTGTGAAGGAAGCCATGCAGATTTCGCACCAAGAGATGAGCTAGAGATAGAACTTTTTAGGTTTTTAAGAAAAAAATTTGGACATGTTTCTTATGAACGAGCTGTTTCAGGTCCAGGTCTTTATAATTTGTATCAATTTTTAGTCGAAGCAAAAGAAATTCCCCGAAATATTGAAATAGAAAAAGAATTTACTAAAACAAATGCTCAGGATGTAATTACAGAAAAAGCTTTAAAAGGTGTAAAAGGCTGCGACAAAGCTTTAGACCTGTTTATTTCTCTATATGGTTCTGAAGCGGGTAACACAGCTTTAAAATTTTTAGCTTTGGGCGGAGTTTATTTAGGCGGCGGTATAGTTCCAATCATTTTAAATAAGTTAGAAGAAGGTTCTTTTATGAAAGCCTTTGTTGATAAAGGCCGCTTTGAAGATCTTCTAATGTCTATTCCTGTAAAAGTTATTTTAAATGATAAAACAGCAATGTTAGGAACCTCTCAATACATAATTGATAAAGAGCATTCTTAAAAAGCAAAGTTTAAAGAAGCATCAAGACCATGAAGCATTAAAGCTCCTGTTTTGCTATCAACTTGCGAAGAGAGCATATCTTTTAAATATCGCATGTTGTTTTGATTGCTGTAATAAATAAAATCATACTGTGCTGATAAATCTATGTATTTTTTCTTCTTATTAAAAAACCTGCTCCAGCTAAAGCCAAGAGAAAGTTCAATATTTGAAATAAATTGAGATAACCTACTTTTATTATTTACAATAAGCGGAGTGTCAGAATATCTAAAGTCGTACTCTTGGAAATCAACCTTTGAATTCTGGTACATTAGAGCGGCTAAAATTGAAGAAATTATATTAAAGCCAGCTCCCAACTCCCATTTTCCATTTAAGCCGGTTTTAGGCCCGATTAAAGAAGAATTAGCTTTTGTGTTAATCTTTCCTGTATAAAAAACAACAGTTTTAAAATCGCTGTTTAATTTTTGATTAATAAATCCCCCTTTTAATCCGTAAAAAGGAGTTAAAACTGTTCTGTCACCTAAATAAAATGCTCTTTCAATTTCTAAATCTAAAATATTAAAATCTAAATTCCAATCAGCTGTAACATATGAAGAAATAAGATTTCCTGTTCTTTCAATAGTTGTCCATGTCGGGTAAAGGTTTGATCCCCAAAATGCCCTATCTTCTTTTTCCGAATGACTAAAATTAAATCTGGAATAATCAAAATTCATTTTCCAATTGTCATGATGAAAAATATAACCAAATCCTACTTTGAATCCAGGTTGATAATTAGAATCAAGATATACAACAGGTCTTTCATCATTAAATCCCCCGGAACCAAAGAAGGCATAGTCCATATTCTTTTCAATTGGCTGATAATACAAAAAAGATCCGTGTAAGGATAAGTTACATGTTGAAGGAGTGTGTTTGAAATAAGGCGTGTTGGAATTTATAATCTCTTCACAAAAAAGAGAAATGGGAAATAAAAGAATAAAAATAAATTTCTTCATAAAAAAACCTCGTATAAATCATACGAGGTTTTAAATAATTAGACAATTTCTAATTTAAATTAGAATTCAAACTTTACAGTTGCTGTTAAACCTTGTAAAAATAAATCTCCAGCTT
>CAYNVX010000105.1:0-5297 GCA_964400755.1 uncultured bacterium
GGCAAACTTCCTGATTTTGTCAATGATTCCTAAAAATTGGGTGAATAGTTACAAATAAGGTTTATATACCAATTCATGACCTCCAGGGCAATATAGCCTTTTTAAAAGGGTTTAATAATAACGAATATGAATCCTATCGGTATTCAGCTTTCGGAGAAGAGAAAATATACAATACAACTGTAGAATGCGACTCTTCTAAAATTGGCAACCATTGGCGCTTTTCCTCTAAAAGAAAAGACGAGTCCGACCTTATTTATTATGGCAGGAGATATTACGATCCGGAAAACGGGAGATGGCTTACTCCTGATCCAGAGGGTTTTACAGATGGTTTAAATCTCTATGCCTTTGTTCTAAATGATCCGTTGATTAAGGTCGATTTGTATGGGCTTTCAATCTTTTCTAATCCCAAATTCTTAGAACCGATAGGAAACCCCAACAGTAAAATAAAGATTTTTTTACTTAACGGTCTTAATAATAATGAAAAAGAAAGTAGAGAAAATGGCTTAGTTTTATATAATAACCTATCTAAAATTAATACTGATATATCAGTGGTACCTTTTTATCCTGGGTATGAAAATAGAATTTTGGATGGTATTTCTGCTGTTTTTCAAAGGATAGGATTTTATGAGCCTAAAAGAGTGGGTGTTATAAAAGAAAGGTTTACAACCGAGATAGATCAGATGAGACAGAATAACAATAATAATAAATTATTTGTAGCATCTTTTAGCAGAGGTGGGCTAGACGGTTTTCAAGCTTTTGAAAAGATGGATAAGTCATATTTGAAGGATATCATGTGTTGTAATATGGGTTTTGCTAAAGGTATTCCTAACGACATGGTTTATGATGCTACAAATTATCGAATTAAGGGTGATTTAGTACCTACTTTTTGCGATAGCTTTGCTTGTACAGGAATTAAAAAAGAAGGTTTTAATATAATACCTAATTCTTATAATACAATTGATCTTCCCAAAAGTGACTTTGAACATCCAACTCATAGGTTTATTAATAACGGGTATCAAGATGCTCTTTATAAAAATTTTAAAAATTATAATAATAATGGTTTAAGTTATGAAAAATAAGCTGTTGATATTGATATGTATCAGTTTATTTTGTATGGGTTGCTCGAATGAAAATCAAGCGGCTAGAAAATCAAAGCCTGACAATACATATTACTTAAAAGGAACTGTATTTATTCAAGTTTTATATAAGTATTTAGAAAAAAAATATGATATTCAATGCTATAGTTATGGAATTAACGTTAAAACAAGAACGGGATATAAAGATGAATTATTGCATGATTTTGACATTGGTTTTTATTCTAGGTTAAAATTAAATGAAAACGAAGCAAGAAAAATGATAATGGAAGTTGTTCAAGAAGCTTTAAATGAGTGTAATTCTACTGAATATATTAAATCATATTTGTACGAATATCCATTTGGATTTAAAAATATTAGTTTGGATATTGTATACGTAGATGATTCCCACAAAAGACATGAAGATTCATTTATATCCTCATGCTATTTTGATTATGGAAATATTACATATTTTATTGATCACAAAGGCAAAGTTTCAGATCAAATCCATGAAACCTATGAAGAAGCATTAGAAAAACTTAAAGCAATAGCTAACTAGTTAGTATCTATTAGGTTTTTCAGTTGATTGATCAGTCTTTGTATTCTTTTCTTTTCGAATTCTTCTAGTGTCAATTCAGTATTTGAGAGGAGATTTTTAGCTCTTTTAAGAGCGGTGACTACGTGTCTTGCTACATGTATTTTTCTTTGATCTTCATCATCTAGCGGGAAATATTTTCGGATTATATCAAGGAGCTCTTCTTTGGTTTGTCCTTTATAATTTTTAATTATCTCTTCTTTTTTTTGTAACTCCCCTTCCCTGCTTGCTAAAGTATAAATTGCCTGTCTTGGCATTTTATCAATTTCTTTATGAAGGATTGGTGGGAGGGATTGATAGAATTCGTAATATTGTAAGAAGTTATAAGGAGTTTGTCTATTTCCGTAAGCGGTGAAGAGCCAAGCGGTGAAAGCACCGTCATTATAGTTTTTAAGCACGTCCTGAGCCCTTTTAATCCTTTCGCCATGTAAGATGATGGCTTGGTTGTTAATTCCTTTAATTTCAGCTGTTATTTCAGTTAACTGTTTTAAATCTTCTTGGATTGAGAGATCTTCTGAAGTTTTGAAGGTTTCTAAAAGGCTAGCGATATTTTCTTTTTCATGAGAATTTAGTTCTGTAACTCTGAAAACTCCGGAGAAGCTGGACAAATCGCCTGTTTTTGAGCGTTCAGCTAAAGCTGTCATTTTGGGTTTTTGAGATTCTTTCGGTCTCAGTCTAAGATTTAATAGTGCGTTGAATTTAGGCATCATCTAATTACTCCTTAATGTAAAGCCGCTTTACATCTAACTTTTAGTAGTTCTTTTGTTAATGATCTATAATCTTCTGCCGCTCTACTTTTCGGTGAAGTAATAAATACCGGTTTGCCGTAGATAGTAGCTTCTGAAACGGCAATATCTCTTCTAATTTTGGTTTTTAAGAGTTTTCCTGGGAAAGTTTCGTTAACAACTCTTTGGAAGTCATCGTTGCTTTTTCCTCTTGGGTTCCAGAAAGAAAGAGTAACGCCAAGTATTTTTAAAGAATGTCTTTCTGAAATGTTATTAAGGAATATTGAAAGGCGCTGAAGCCCTTTTACGCTGTAGAATTCAGGTGTTGCGCAAACAAGAGAATGATCGGCAGCGATAAGAGCAGATTCTGTAAGCCAGCAGATAGAAGGCGGTGTATCGATAAAAATGTAATCATATTCAGTAACATCTTTTAGTATTTGTTTTAATCTTTCGTGTGAATATCTATCTGAAGCTAGAGATCCTGTAACTTCAACTCTTTCTAACCAAGCGTCAGCAGGAACTATGTCCAGGTTTTTGATGCAAGTTTTTAAAATAACATCCGATAATTTTTTTTCACCTTGAATAACAGGTGCCATACTGTCATGTTCATCAGGATCAAAACCTAGGCCAGTAGTTAAATTGGCTTGAGCATCGAAATCAATAAGCAGCACTTTTTGATTATGATATTTAGAAAGTGCCGCACCGATATGTAAACATGATGATGTTTTAGCTGTACCACCTTTAAAGCTGGTTATTGCTATAATCATATTTTAGCTCCATTTGGGGCATGTTTAATTTTAAGATGCCACAAATGGTGATTTTAATGCTTTCTCTGTTTTTTCTTTAAGAATTTTTTCTAAAAAGTCAGAAAGTTTTAATTCTCCATGTACAATATTGTCGCGAGTTCTGAGAGAAATAGATTTATTTTCTAACTCTTTATCGCCAATCGTTAACATGTAGTTGGTTTTATTTAACTGAGCGTTTCTGATTTTTTTGCTAACTGATTCATTTGAATCATCAACATCGCAAACGATATTTGCTTTATTAATTGTTTTAGCAATTTCATGTGCATAAGCATTATGACGGTCTGCAACAGGAATTAGTCTTACTCCTAGCGGGCTTATCCATAATGGGAAATTGCCGGCAAAATGTTCAATGATAACACCAAAGAATCTTTCAATTGAGCCAAATAGAGCTCGGTGGATCATAACGGGACGTTTATGCTGGCCGTCGTTGTCTACAAATTCTAATTCGAATTTTTCTGGAAGAGCCATATCTAATTGAATTGTACCGCACTGCCAAAATCTCCCTAAGGCATCCTTAATATGAAAATCTATTTTAGGGCCATAGAATGCACCATCGCCTTCATTTATTTTATAAGGAGCTCCCCATTGGTCTAATGCTCCTTGCAGTCCTGTTGTTGCGGCATCCCATTCTTCATCAGTTCCGATTGTTTTACTTTTGTCAGGTCTTGTTGAGAGCTCCATTTTATAGTCAAGGCCGAATGTTTTGTATAATTTGTCGGCCATACCGATAATAGTTACAATTTCTGATTGGATTTGATCTCTTGTCATGAAAACGTGAGCATCATCTTGATGGAAAGCTCTCACTCTGAAAAGACCATTAATAGAACCTGATTTTTCATGTCTATGAACTAAGCCGATCTCAGAAATACGTAGAGGGAATTCTCTATAGCTATGAAGGTTACCTTTATAATAAAGCATACAGCCGGGGCAGTTCATAGGTTTTATAGCGAATTCTTTTTCTTCAATTTCTGAGGTATACATATTTTCTTTATAGTGATACCAATGACCTGAAGTTTCCCAGAGCTCTTTTGAGAGTAATATCGGAGTTTTAATTTCCTGATAGCCATATTCAGCTAAACAGCCTCTAATAAAAGTTGTCAAGGCTTCCCACATTATCAGACCTTTGGGGTAGATAAAAGGCATGCCGGGAGCTTCTTCTTTTAAAGCGAAAAGCTGTAGTTTTTGCCCAATGACTTTATGGTCTCTTTTCTTAGCTTCTTCTAGTAAAGTGAGATAATCGGTCAATTGTTGTTTATCAGGGAAAGAAATCCCATAAATGCGGGTTAGCATTTCTCTTTTTGAGTCCCCTCGCCAATAAGCTCCTGCTGTTTTAAGAACTTTAAAAGCTTTTACTTTATTAAGTCCTGGAAGATGCGGCCCTCGGCATAAGTCAAAGAAATCCCCCTGTCTATAACCTGTAATTACCCCATCTTTTAATTCTTTTATCAGTTCAACTTTATAAGGATTATCTTTAAAAAGTTTTTGAGCTTCTTGACGGTCTTTAATAACCTCTCTTTCTGGTCTGTAGTTTTCAGAGATAATATTTTTAGCTTCTTTTTCAATTTTTTTGAGATCTTCTTCAGTGATATTTAAATTTGCGAAGTCATAATAAAAGCCGTTTTCTATAGAAGGGCCTATAGTTGGAATTGCTTCCGGCCACAGTTTTTTAACAGCCTGAGCCAAGATATGCGCTGAGGTATGCCAAAAAATTTCTTTACCTTCTTTGTCTTCAAAAGACCAAAAATAAATTTTATCTCCATCTTTTAACGTTTGGGTTAGGTCGTATGAAGTGCCGTTGATTACAACAGCTAAAGCTTCTTGAGGGGCTGTTAGGTTTAATTGTTTAGCTAAATCAACTGCAGAGCTACCTTCCGGCAGTTCAATTTTTTTGTCTTCTGCGAGTACGAACATATAAATAACCTTACGTTTATGGTTTGAAGATGGTTTTTATTATAAAGAGGTTAAATATTAAGATCAAAAAGAGAAATTAGCAAAGAGTTAAACTTTTTTATTGAAGAAATTTTACTAATTAATGTTTTACTATTGAGCCTCTTGCAAAAGTCTAGCTAATTTTTTGTTAATAAGTCAAAATTTGATT
>CAYNVX010000106.1:0-5174 GCA_964400755.1 uncultured bacterium
TCATTTTCTCAAAGTTTTACTTCAAAATGCAAACTAAAACTTTTAATTACACCCTATAAATAGTTAAAAGAAAAACGATTTTTTTGCCTTGCTGGATTTCTTTTGAGATATCCTCGAGACCTGTCTTCCATAGGCTACTTCATGAAGGTTTTGTACAGCCATGAATGCAGACGGGTCTTCAGTAAGAACAAGATCTTTTAGTTCAGCTAAATCAAGTCTTTCTACGATTATGAATAAGATATCTCTTTCTTCTCCTGAAAAACCGCCGATGCCGGGAATTACAGTTAGACCAAGGCCGAGCTCATGCATAATGAGGTTCCTGATCTGTTTTGGTTTTGACGTCATGAGCATAACTGCTTTTACTTCGTCAAGTCCTGCTATAACAATATCTATCATCTTAAAAGCTACGATGTAGGTCATTAAAGATTTTAGGGCAATATGCCAATCTTTAAATATCCATCCATATCCTGCAAAGATAAATATGTTTGCAAAAAGAACTATCTGACCTACGGTAAATCCCATTTTTCTATTTAATATGATAGCTAAAATCTCAGTACCGTCTGTACATCCTCCGCTTCTTATAATAAAGCCGACTCCTGTTCCCAGTAATGCGCCGCCAATAACAATAATTTCTAAAAAGTCCCCATCAAAGGCAGGCAGCTTTTGTAAAATAGACAAAAAGCCTGCAAATAATATGGTTGCTATGGTCATATTGACAACGAAGGTTTTCCTAATATATTTATAGGCTAAATATAAAAAGGGAAGGTTGAACAATATTAAAAAGTAAGAAAGATAACTATCTCCAAAAAACCTAGCAAAGATCAAGGAAATACCAACTACGCCGCCGTCGATCAATTGATTGGGAAATAAAAAGACTCTGATCGAAATAGCAGCTAAAAAGGCACCAAATGCCATTTGCGCGAAGGCAAATAGGAAGTGTCCGATGGTTCTTGGAGTTTTCTTTGCTGTCATAGTTGTTTGATTTTTTTTTAAAGGTTCGCGGGAGACGGGGCTCGAACCCGCAACTTCCGGCGTGACAGGCCGGTGCTCTAACCAATTGAACTACTCCCGCTGGAGTTTTCTTGGGCGCAACAGGACTCGAACCTATGACCACCTGCTTGTAAGGCAGGCGCTCTACCAACTGAGCTATGCGCCCTTTTATGATCTATCTAATTTACTCGAAAGAAAAGATTTTTTACAAGGACTTTAAACAATTATATTTTACTAAAAATATTTTCAAATTCGAGAGCGTGCTTTTCAATCATCTTGTGATTTGTCAGTTCATGAATTTGAATCGGCACTACTGCAATATATCCTTCTTTTATCAAAGAGACATCGCTATCTTTTTCTTCATCTTCATGATCTTTCCAAATGCCTTTCAGCCAGCAGTAGGTATGTCCTTCAGGATGTACTCTTGTGTCGGGATTCTCTCTCCAGTAGCCTTTACCCTGTTTTGCCATTTTAAAACCTTTAAAGGTTTTATGTTCATTGCTAGGGAAGCTGACATTTAAAAAAGAATCTTTTGAAAGTTTGTTGTTCAAAAAATGATTAACGATCGGCCATATATATTTTTCTGTTTTTGCATAATCAGGATCATGTAGATCTTCGCATGAAAAAGCAATTCCCTGAACATCTCTTAGAACTCCTTCTATCACGCCGCCGATCGTACCTGAGTATAAAACGTTTCTTCCTGCATTAGAGCCTCTGTTAATTCCGGAGACGATTAAGTCCGGCTCTTTTTCTAAAATGATGCTTAAGGCCATTTTTACGCAGTCTGCAGGGGTTCCGTTGATCTGCCACGCTTCAGTATTGTTTTCCCAGTTGGCTCTGTGCAAATGAAGTGGATTTACTAATGTAGTAGCAAGACCTGATCCTGATCTTTCTTGTGAGGGAGCTACTATTGTTATGTTTGCATAATCTTTGAGAGCGTTATAAAGATGCTTTATTCCAGGTGCATCTATTCCATCATCATTAGTTATTAATATATTTGGTCTTGTCATTATTTTTTCTTTGGTTGTAATTGTTTTTTTTCTTTAGCAAATGAAAATATAAATATTGCTAAACAGCTCAGTAAAAAGCCGGGGATTAATGGAGGAATTTCCATAGGCATCATTTTATTAAAGTATGGCCAAATTCCGGAAACTATCCCGCCTGTCAATATTCCGAAAAATGCTCCTATCCTATTAACCTTTTTAGAATATAGTGAAATAAGGAGCAATGGTCCAAATGAAGCGCCGAGGCCCGACCATGCATAAAGTACCTGGCTGTATATTGTTGAAATTTTAAAAAATGCTATCAAATAGGCTAAAAGACCAATAAAAATTACACTGATCTTTGATACAAGCAATGTTTCTTTGTGAGTTGCTTTTTTAAAGAAAAGACCTTTATAAAAATCTTCTCCAATCGTTGATGCCACTACTAATATTTGCGCTGCCATCACATTGGTTGTTGCAGCAAGTATTGCGCAGAGTACAAGTGCTGCAAAGAAAGGAGGTAGGGTTAATTTTACAACTTCTAAAGATATTAGCTGAGAGTCGGCAATTCCTTGAGGGAAAAGAAAAATTCCAATAAGAGCTATCAGAGTTGCTCCGCCTAAAGCCAATATTTGCCAGGAAATACCTAAATATTTTGCTTTTGGCATGTCGGAGGTCTTTTTTATACCCATGAATTTTGTGATGATATGAGGCTGACCTAAATATCCAAGCCCCCATCCCGCGCTTAAAAAAAGTATATTCAATAAAGTGGCTACTTTAAAATTAGGAAAAAGAGAGGTCGATAGGTTCTTTATATCAAGTGCAGAAATAATCGGAGCAAATCCATTTATCTTAACAAGTAAAAAAGAGGGTATGAATAATATTACCGCTAGAAGGAAAAATCCTTGGAAAAGATCGATCCAGGCAACAGTTACATATCCACCTAAAAATACGTAAAAGAGAACTATTAAAAGACCAATTGTTATTCCAACGATAAAGCTAAGTCCAAAAAGAGATTCGACTATCAGTCCCAATGCATAAAGTCCGGATGAAATATAAATTAAATAGTAAATAAAGGACATTATTGCGGAAATTGTTCTTAAAATCCCTGATGTATCCTTGAATCTTGTCTCAAAATAGGAATTTAATGTGAGGTTGTTCATTTTTTCAGTTGCCGCTCTAACTTTTGGAGCTACAAAATGCCAGTTCAAAAACATGAAGCCGACTAAGCCTATTGCTGTCCAAATATTGAAAATCCCGGTAACAAAAATCAAAGCAGGATATCCCATAAACAGCCAGCTGCTCATATCGCTGGCATGTGCAGAAAGGGCAGTCAGCCAAAAGTTCAGAGACCTGTTTCCCAATACATAGTAAGTATCTGATTTTTGTTTTCTATATGATAAAAAAACTATAGCCAAAAGCAGGACAAAATATATTACAAATGTAGATACTTCTAATAAGCCCATGAGATCTCAAACATTATTTTAAGTTATTATAGGAGACTAATTTAGATAAATCAAGGCTAAATTCGCTTTGCCTTATCAGAGCCATATAAAAAAGAGGCTGAGGATAGATTGGAGCGGATATTAGGAAAGTCTTTTTCAATATGTTTAATAATATTTTGAGTTATTTTTCTTTGTGTAGCCGAGCTTCTTGGACACTCGCAGGTAATCTTTAAATAATCATATTTTTTAACAAATTCTATAATCTCTTTTTCACTGACATATATTAACGGTCTAATAATGGTAATGTCATATTTTATCATTTTAAGTTTTGGCAACATCGAGCAGAACTCACCCTTATGGAAAAGGTTCATTAATAGTGTTTCGATATTATCCTCTCTATGATGACCAAAGGCCACTGTAGAAATATTTTTTTCTTTGGCTATTTCAAAGATCAAGTTCCTTCTTGTTCTTGAACATTTATAACAGTTGAGATCTTCGATGATTTTATTATTCGGCCGAATAGTAAAATTAATATTTAACTTGTCGCAGATGTCAGATAGATATTTTTTGAATTTGGGATCTGTCATCTCATTTTCAATATGTATGGCATGAAGATCAATATTGGGTAGGCCTCTTCCGATAAGAGCCTTCATTAGAAAAAGTAAAGAGAGGCTGTCTTTTCCTCCGGATAGGGCAATTGCCAAGGACTCTATTCCTTCAAACAAGGAAAAATCAAAGATAGCCTTCCTGCAAAGACTTTCTAGTTTTCTCTCTAATTTCCCCCACGGAGGCTGCGCAATATTTATTTCATTCATAATAATTCTTTAAGTGTAATAGGTATAATATCATAGACATTAGAAAATATATAGTGTATATTAAATATCTAATTTTGTTGGAGAATATAAAAAATGAAGAAAGTTGGACGTAACGATCCTTGTCCATGCGGGTCCGGTAAGAAATTCAAGAAATGCTGTGAAAACAAGATGATCGGTAAAAAGTTCATGGCAACTAAGATCGATAGTCAAAAAACTGAAGATATGAAAAATAACTCTTCCAATATCTCTTCTTTTTTTAAACATAAAATCACTCAGATAACTCCGACAAAACAGGCAAAAGATATCAAAGCTTCTATCAATAAAGAAGAATTTAAACAAAAAGCAGAACCTGTTGATCTTGTAGAAGAGGCTTTGAAAGAACGCCTCGGCGAAGAGTTCATCAAGGAAATTGAAAAAGAAAACGAAAAAGATATAGAAGAAAATAAAGAATAATATTGAGTGAAAGGATTTCTTTTGTTATATTTTTTTAGTACTTTAATGCTGGTGTAGCTCAATTGGTAGAGCGCCCGACTTGTAATCGGACGGTTGAGGGTTCAAGTCCTTTCGCCAGCACATCTTTTTTTTGGGGGCGTCGCATAGTGGCCAATTGCAAGGGACTGTAAATCCCTCTTCTTCGGAATACGGTTGTTCGAATCAACCCGCCCCCATTCCTCTATAGAAATCATATAAAAATTACCTTACAGATTTAAGTCCAAGATTTGCAAATGGGACAAAAATGGGACACTAATTAACTAAAATTGCCTAAAAAAGCTGATGTTTTTAATACTTAAAATTGAGATATTTTTTAAGTTAGATAAGATCTTCTTTTTGGTTTTTTTCTCTTTGATCCCATAAACGAAATAAATATGCTATTATCGCATTTCCTAAAATACAAGGAACAGCTGTCATTAATAGATGCTTATTGCTTTGCCAATAACCAA
>CAYNVX010000107.1:0-5139 GCA_964400755.1 uncultured bacterium
ATTTTCCGAATATTAAAGAAAAATAAGATGAATTTTTTAAAATCACATAAATCTTGGGAAATAGCTGAAGAAACTTGGGACAAAGAAGCATTTAAGCTCAATAAGGCCTCTCCTTTAAAAACGATAAAACATATACCCCAAAACAGCCCTATTTTCAAAGCAAACTCAGCTCTAAAAATCAAAGGTCTCCTTCATATTTTAAAAAATGACAAAAAAAAGCATTTATTAACTTTTTTTTTAAAAAAACCATTAATCTATTTATTAAGGCTTCTTTCATCTTATTTAAAAAAAAGAAGCTTTTTCCAAAAAAACGACTATTTTTTATTTGGGATTGAAACACTTGATCAATTTAAAAAAATATTATTATCAAAAGAAACTATTTTAATCTTAGGTTTTAGCTATTGTCAAAGACCTTATGAATGTCCGAGCTTAAGATTTTCTGACAACTGTCTCCATGACCCCGAAAATTCAATATGCCGACAATGTTTTATTGGAAAATGTTTTAATTTTTCTAATTTACAAAAGGTTATGCCCCTTTTAATTCCTGATGTAAATTATATTGGTAAAAAAATATTTGAATTACAAAAATCTTATCCGACCAAAAGGTTTGTTTTTTTAATAACCTCCTGCAGCTTAGCATTTAATATTTTTTCAGATTTTGCCAACATGGTTAAAGTAAAAGGCCTTGGAGTAAGAATTATCGGAAGAGAATGCTTCAATTTTAAAGCCTTTCAGCTATCAGAAAAAGGCATAAAACCAGGCATGACCATAATACCCTTAAAAGAACAAAAATTTATCTTAGAACTTTTAAAGATTTGTAAAAATTTTTAAATTAAAAATTATAATATATTGACCAATTCTAAATTTCTTGTTCAAAAATCTAACTTTCGTTACTATATTTTGCTTATAACAATATAAAAATTTTGGAGAAAACATGTCTCGTTACACCGGACCTAAAAATCGTATAGCAAGAAAATTTGGATCAAATATATTTGGACGTGCAAGAAACCCTCTACTTCATAAAGCTAACCCTCCTGGAGTTCATGGTGCAAAAAGAAAGAAGAAATCTGACTATGGCGTTCAGTTAGAAGAAAAACAGAAACTCCGCGCTATCTATGGAATGCTTACACAGAAGCAATTAATTCTAGCTTATAAAAAAGCTTTAAAAAGACCAGGAAAAACAACTCAAAATCTTTTAGAGCAATTAGAGTGCAGACTAGACAATGTAGTATATCGCTTAAGATTTGGTGCAACAATATTTGCTGCTCAGCAATTAGTTTCACATGGACATATCTTAGTGAATGGCAAAAAAGTTGACAGAAGATCATTTTTAGTCAAACCAGGCATGACAATATCTATAAAAGAGAAGTCTCAAAAAGTGAAAGCTATTAGAGCATCTCAAGAAAACACAGGCAGAGAAATACCTGAATATATGAGCTTGGCAGAAGATAAGAACTCAGGACAGCTATCATCAACACCTCTACTAGAACAAATACCACTTCCTTTGATAGTAAACATTCCTCAAGTTTGTGAGTTTTTAGCGCACACTTGCTAATTGTTTTCATTTATATCTACGGCAGGTGTTCTTTTTAATAGATCCGTTATCTCTTTTGTTTTAGAGATATATGCGACTGCTATAAGAACACCAAAGTATAAGACAAAATATCCCACAAAAAATGTGATTTGAGATAAAAAACTTCTTGAGAAAAGGAATTCTCCCCTATTTAACAATAGGTTAATAGAAGGATCCTGAAGTTTTATTCCAATCATGACTGTAATAATCATAGCTATTAATGCGCAGATTGTAATTTGGATAAATGCATTGACTATTTTAGAATCAAAAAGATCTCTATTCTCTCTTTTCAAAAATTTATATAAAATAAAGCAGTTCACATAGGCAGCAATACTTGTAGCCATAGCTATACTAATAGATTTCATATTGAACACAAAAATAAAGAGTGAATTTAACCCAATATTAACTATTACGGAAATTACTGAAGATATGGCTGGTACGAAATATCGTTTTTTAGCATAAAAACCCGAAGCCAGAATTAGGATCAAAGCACTTGGAAAAAGGCCAAGAGAATATGCCCAAAGAGCTTTAATAGTATATTGGGTAGAGATCTGATCGAAGCCGCCTCTGCCAAATATTAAATTTACGCCATGTCCGCCAACCATTAAAACACCAATAATGCATGGGATCATAAAAGCCATACTTCTAATCATGGAACTATTTAAAAAATCTCTAAACTGAGGCATATCATTAGCTTTAAAACTTCTAGCAAGTGGCGGCAAAAGAGCGTTCGCAACAGCAATCCCGAACATTACATAAGGAATTTGATAGAGCCTCATCGCATACCAAAGATAGGCAGGCCCCTGGGCATCGGCAAATCTTGCAAAGATTGGATCTAAAGCTGTATTAATTTGGACAGCTCCTATTCCTAATATAGCCAAGACAAAGGGTTTCAAAATTTTTCTAATTTCCAGAGAAAAGATCTGGGGTTTTGACCATTCGCTATAGGTTAATTTTTCTAAATTGGAAAAGCTTGAAGGTGCCGTCAGCATCCATTGCAAAAAATAGGCAAGGACTATTCCATAAGATAAAAAAAGCATTGCTTTTGTAGGAATATCCTCTTTAAAAAGCATTACGCAAATTATCCAAATAATATTAAAGGTCACGGGTGCTACAGCTGGCAGAAAATATCGTCTATGGCATTGGAGCAAAGAATTATTTAAGGCATAAAGACAAATAAAAAAAATACCTGGCAGCATTACCTGAGTCAAATAAACTATTTCTCTAACATCGGCAGAAATTTCTTTTTTTAACCAAAAATATAAAACTATCTCGACCACAGCAACAATAATCAGCAGTACAATAACTATAGAAAATAAAAGATCTCTATAAAAATGGGTTGCTTTTTTACTATCTTCGGTCCTAATTTCTTCGAAATGAGGGACAAAAACAGAATTTAAAGTGCTTTCACCAAAAAGTCTTCTAAACAAATTAGAAAATCTAAAGGCTACCATGAAAGCAGCGATATGAGGTGAGCTTCCAAAGAAAAAAGCCATAAAAACATCTCTAAGCATTCCAAAGATCCTGCTTAAAAAAGTACCATAAATAAAATGCTTGGAAGATTTTACAAGCGACGAATTAGTGTCTTTTTCCATGTTATCACCCATAAAACCATAATACAAAAATTTGAGAAAGTATTAAATAAAAAAGCAAGATTTGAAAGATAATATCTATGGCATTATTCTAGAATATCTTTAAGAGGTTATTTTTATGCAGAAAAAAGAAATTTTAATCGGTGCCCATTTTTCAGGTGCAAAAGGTTTAGATTTAGCTCTTAGCAAAGCTAATCAGGCCGGAGCCAATATAGCGCAGATCTTCACAGCTAATCAAAGACAGTGGAGTTCAAAACCTCTCGAAGAAAATCTTATTAAATCTTTTAAAGAAGCAAAAGAAAGATTTTCAATAAAACAGGTAATGAGCCATAGCAGCTATTTGATTAATTTAGGCTCTCCTGATGAAACCAACCTTACTAAAAGTAAAAAAAACTTTATGGAAGAGCTGGAAAGGTGCCGTTTGCTTGAAATAGACTATCTGACCTTTCATCCGGGATCTCGAATAGACAAAGAAGAAAACGAATGCCTAGATAGAATATCCGAATCTTTAATAGACTTAGCCCCCCATATAAATAAAGGCCGCACAATGGTTTTATTAGAGACTACAGCAGGACAAGGTTCAAATGTAGGATATAAGTTTGAACATTTGGGATATATTATTAAGAAAGTAAAACCACATATACCAATTGGCATATGTGTTGATACCTGCCATATCTTTGTTGCAGGATATGACATTAGAACAGAAAATGGTTGGAATAAGGTTCTAGAAGAATTTAATGAAAAAATTGGTCTTGAATATCTAAAAGCTTTTCATATGAACGACTCAAAAAATGAGCTTGGCTCAAAAAAAGATAGACATGAACAAATAGGTCATGGAAAAATTGGTATTGATTGTTTTAAATTTTTGATGGAAGATGTTAGGGTAAATTACCTTCCCAAATATTTAGAAACTCCTGACCCGGAAAAATTTAAAGGAGAGATAGCTCTCTTAAAAAAAATTGCAGGATAAATTATGAGAAAAAAAATAGAAGAAATCTTACATGCCGACAAATCGATATTAGACCAATCCATATCAGTTTATGGATGGGTTAGAACAGTTAGAGATCAAAAGAATTTTGCTTTTATAGAACTAAATGATGGTTCCTGTCTTGCTAATTTACAGGTAATATTAAATGCAGATAAAGAAGATTTTAAAAAACTGGAAAAGATTACTACTGGCACCTCAATTTGTTTTACAGGAAAAATCGTTGAAAGCCCGGGAAAAAACCAAACCTATGAAATGCAGGCTGAAAAGGTAAAAATATATAATACTTGTGATGCCAGCTATCCCCTGCAAAAGAAAAGGCATTCTTTTGAATATTTAAGAACTATTGCCCATCTTCGTCCTAGAACCAATACTCAAGGAGCTATATCCAGAGTAAGAAGCACGCTAGTATATTATTCACATAAATTTTTCTATGACAGAGGCTTTCAGATGGTCCCTACTCCTATTATCACAGCATCGGACTGTGAAGGAGCCGGTGAAATGTTTAGAGTTACAACGATTAAAGACTCCAAAGATTTTTCTAAAGACTTTTTCAAAAAACCGGCTTACTTAACAGTATCCGGTCAATTAAACGTTGAAACATATGCCTGTGCTTTGGGAGATGTCTATACATTTGGCCCAACTTTTAGAGCAGAAAATTCAAACACCTCAAGGCATTTAGCCGAGTTTTGGATGTTAGAGCCGGAACTTGCTTTTGCAGAACTTGAAGATGTTATGGAGCTGGCAGAAGATTATATTAAATATATGGTTCAAAAAACCTTAGACAATAACACAGAAGATTTAGAATTTTTCTCTAAATTTATCGAACATGGACTTTTAGAAAGACTTCAGAATGTTGCAAAAACTCCATTTGAAAAAATATCATATAGTGAAGCGATAGAAATTCTCTCAAAAGCTAAAAAGAGCTTTGAGTTCCCAATAAAATGGGGTTCGGATCTACAAACAGAACATGAAAGATATCTTGCAGA
>CAYNVX010000108.1:0-5002 GCA_964400755.1 uncultured bacterium
TATAACAGCTTCTGCTGGAAAAAATACCAGACTTAGCAGTGGAATTACTACTTTCCAAGGTTTGGATGTAAGATTAACTTTCTATTTCTAATAAGTTAGAAATTAGATTTAAATAAATTTGCTTAGCCTAAAATGATCAAATCATTTTAGGCTAATTTGTTTTAAGATTTTTGCTAATTCATCCGGCTTATAAAGCATGCACTTATGTTTAGAATCAATTGTATAGTAGTCCCAATTCTTTTCTTTGAAATGTACTTTAACAAAATTATAAGAATTCTCGCTCATCTCTTTAAATTCACTTTTAGTACAGAAAATAAAGCTCTTTGAAATCTTATCAAATCTATCTTCATTAAAGTTTAATTTTTCTAAAAATGGAGGAAGATCTTCCAATCCATATTTTCTAGGATCAAGATAATCAAAAAGTGCTTTGTTGGTTTGACAGATAGCTGTATCAACATAAACTAAGCGAGCTATCTTTTTATATAACCTATCAAAAACTCCGGTAACTACCATCCCTCCATAACTAAAGCCAACAAGAATAATATTTGAAAGATTTTCTTTTTCAATAAAAGTACATACCGTTTCAATATCTTTCGTCAAAGTGCTATTTTTAGGATTGTCTAATGTTGGACAATAAACCTTACTATTATCATTTTCCAAAAGCTTTTTGATTTGATCCCAAAGCTCTCCTGTATTAAATGCACCATGAACTAAAACATATGTTTTCAAAAAAGCCTCCTACATTCCCCCTTTTCTTCCCTTAGGTCCATTTGTAGGTTTATTTTTCGGCCAAAGTATAGTCCGAGACCAATAATTCGGGCTCCACTTGTCATTCATAGTAAATTTTCCTTCTTTATTTCTTATACCTGCACTTCTTGCCAAATAGCTTTTTTTAGCCTTGATGCTATAATTATGCCCATATCCCTTAGCACCGAAATGTATAATTTTAGCTTTTCTTTTTCCTTCTATAGTTTTAGTTGCCAAGACCATCATTTTCTTCTCTTTTTTTGTTGATGGCAGAGGCCTGTTCAATTTCCATTTCCGATTGCGGTAGATATAATAATCCCCCAGCTTTTTCAATTTGGATATTTCTCTTCCGCCTTTATCAGACATTAGTAGCTCCTTATTTACCCACCCTTCAAATTTTATATCTATATCTACCGATAATTAATATCAATTGATTTAGAACTGCTTTTTAGAAGTTGAAAAGTGCTATTAAATACTGCATAATAAAAAAATTTATTAACTTAAGGAAAAAAACTAATGAAAATAGCTGTAGTAAAAGAAACCAAACCTAATGAAAACAGAATTGCTATCCTTCCTCAAATAGTTGAAAAATTCAAAAAAATCGGTTTCGATGTTGAAATAGAAAATGATCTGGGAAAATCCCTGAACATCTCTAATGAAGAATTTACAAAAGCAGGAGCCTTAATTAATAATGATCGAAAAGCCCTATTATCTTCTGCAGATATAATCCTACGTTTAAATCCTCCTCCTGTTGATGAAATATCTCTTCTAAAACAAAATGCACTTCATATCAGTTTTTTCGATCCTTTTAACGAAAAGGATATAACTAATGCTTTTCTAAAACAAAATGTAACCAGCTTAAGCATGCAGATGATCCCAAGATCAACTATAGCACAAAAGATGGATGCATTAAGCTCTCAGGCTAATTTAGCAGGATATGCTGCAGTTATTTTAGCAGCTGATCATTTCAATAAGATATTTCCCATGATGACCACGCCCGCCGGAACAATTTATCCTGCAAAAGTATTTATCATAGGCGTCGGCGTTGCCGGCCTTCAGGCTATTGCTACGGCAAGAAGATTGGGCGCTAGAGTTGAAGCTTTCGATACAAGAGCTGTCGTTGAAGAACAGGTAAAATCCCTCGGAGCAAAATTTATTAAAATTGATGTCGGTGAAACCGGTCAAACAAAACAAGGCTATGCAAAAGAACTAACTCCAGAACAGCTGCAAAAACAAAAAGAAGGAATGAAAAAAGTTTGCTCTAATTCAGACATCGTTATTACCACCGCACAGCTTTTTGGAAAAAAAGCTCCTATTCTTATTACTTTGGAAATGATCAAAGAAATGAACCCCTCTTCCGTAATTATCGACATGGCAGTATCTACTGGAGGCAATGTCGAAGGATCAAAACCAGATGAAATCGTAGAAATAAACGGCGTGAAGATAATAGGCCTTACTAACATTCCCGGAAAAGTAGCTTATGATGCAAGTTTCATGTACTCTTCAAATTTATATAACCTCTTAGAACATTTTTATAATAAAGAATCAAAACAGTTCTCTTTGAATTTTGATGATGAAATTTTAAAATATAGCATTATCACTCATAATAATAAGATTCAAAATGAACTGTTTAAATAAGGAGCTTTTTAAATGGATATCCAAATAATTGTTTTTTTATCTTTCATATTAATACTTTCCATATTCTTAGGATTTGAAATTATCTCAAAAGTTCCATCTCAATTGCATACTCCTTTAATGAGCGGCGCTAATGCAATTTCAGGCATTACAGTTGTTGGAGCACTAATATCCGCAGGTATGGGTAATTCTCCAATATTAAGTACAACATTGGGAACCCTAGCTGTAGCTCTTGCAACTATAAATGTTGTAGGAGGATATTTAGTTACCGATAGAATGCTTTCCATGTTCAAAAAGAAAGATAACACCGGAGAAAAGAAATGATAGACCTAATAATTAATTTTTCTTATTTGATTGCCGCTATCTGCTTTGTAATTGGATTAAAAATGCTTAGCTCTCCCAAGAGCGCTAAAAAAGGGAACTTAATTTCTGCTATTGGTATGTTACTAGCCGTAGTTGTTACTTTAATCAACAAAGAAATTATCGATTATACATGGATCATTGTCGGCCTAATTATCGGATCTGTTATCGGACTTATAACTGCTAAAAAAGTTAAAATGACACAAATGCCGGAAATGGTCGCTCTATTAAATGGCTTCGGCGGCATAGCCAGCCTTTTGGTCGGCTGGGCAGTTTATTATAACAATATGCAGGTCTCTCATTTCACAGCTGTTACTATATTCCTCTCTATCCTTATCGGAGGGGTAACCTTTACAGGAAGTATGGTTGCTTGGGCAAAACTAAACGGAAAAATGCCGGGCAAGCCAATCTTGTATCATGGTCAGATGATCGTAAATTCAGCAGTATTGCTTTTATTAATTATTCTAGGAATTTTATATGCCATAACTCCTTCTACAACCTACCTCTATCTTATTATCATTATTATTATCTCCAACATCTTAGGAATATTAGTTGTAATCCCTATTGGCGGAGCTGATATGCCGGTAGTAATATCTCTATTGAACAGTTATTCCGGCTTAGCAGCCTGCGCTGCAGGTTTTGTTATACAAAATAATGTACTTATAGTCTCCGGAGCTTTGGTCGGAGCAAGTGGCATTATTTTAACTTCAATAATGTGCAAGGCGATGAACAGATCATTAGCAAATGTCCTCTTCAGCGGCTTTGGATCTATTACCATAAAAGTTACAGAAGAACATGGCGAAGCTAAATCCTGTTCCGCTCAAGATGCTTACTTCGTTTTAGAAGCTGCAAGATCTGTTGTTATTGTTCCGGGATATGGTCTTGCTGTTGCTCAAGCTCAGCATGCCGTTAAAGAACTCGGCGATCTTTTAGAACAAAATGGTACAGATGTTAAATATGCTATCCATCCCGTAGCAGGAAGAATGCCGGGACATATGAACGTTCTGCTTGCAGAAGCTGATGTTCCTTATGACAAGTTAATAGAAATGGATGACATCAACAGAATTATCGATACTATAGATGTATGTATGGTTATCGGAGCAAATGATGTAGTAAACCCAGCTGCAAGAGATGACAACTCCAGTCCTATCTACGGCATGCCTATAATTGAAGTTGATAAAGCTAAAAATGTCTTTATCTTGAAAAGATCAATGGCTTCCGGTTTTGCTGGAATAGCAAACCCTCTTTTTTATAAAGAGAACTCTACAATGATCTTTGGGGATGCGAAAAAGACACTGCAGGAAATAATAGATCAGTTTTAATTTTCTCATTCTTGCAACTTTTAAATATTTACATTGTATAAAACATTTGAAAAATGTATCAATTTTTAGAAATTATAAAAAAAGTTGTAATCATGGGTGTAAAACCAACCGAAGGGCCACATTCTAGATGGCTAACACCACCAAGTCAGGCTGCAGGCTCGGCGGAAACTGATGATATAGGAGAACTAGCCGCCCTCACTTCAATAGTATCCAGAGTATTTACATCTGGGGACACTGCCGACACTGCTACTGACCCAAACAAACCTGTTATGTGTAGTGTTGCGGATCCTCTAGAATTAGCTTCAACTAGAGAATATTTATTACATAGATCTGTTCAAGAAACACGTGAATGGTTAGAAAACAGAACTAAAACAAATAAAACTGAATTAATAAATCCCAATCAAACAGAAGATAAAGAATTAATAAAGGCTCAAAATCTATATATATTTATGGATTGCCTATTAAGTTCAATAAATCATTTTTATAAAGAACCTCTTCCTTATGTAAGTGAACGACCTCTTTTATCTGAAGATTTTTTTCAACTATTAGAATTAAAAAGTATTTTTAATAGCAAATTATCCATGCAAGAAAAAGCCAAACGAATTAAAGATTGGATAAACGATAATCAACCTTTCTTATCAAAAATCGAACATTTAATAATTAGTGTTAATAGTCTGCCTTCCGTAAGATTTTTAACAGAGATTCCAAAAGAAATTAATCTTTGCACTAATTGTTTATCTTTATCAATACAAGCCCCTTTAATTAAATCAATATCCGATCTATCTTTTCCAAAACTAAATCAATTGTTTTTAGATTGTAGAAATTTAGGGGGTTTATGTTATTTTTCTCATTTGCCTAAACTCGGGGAACTGGAAATTGTTAATAGTCAATTTCTCCACGCCTAAAGGCGGGAGCTTGAAAAAAAGCTCTAATTGACT
>CAYNVX010000109.1:0-4906 GCA_964400755.1 uncultured bacterium
TTTTTCAAAACTTCATATTTTTTACTTTTTATGTCTAATTCTACAATCGAAGGCGTCTCTGATGGTGAAGAGCCGATAAAAACCACTTTTCCGTTTTCGGAAGAGATCTGCATGATCTTGGAACTATACGGAGTTTTTATCTCTTCTTTTTCTTTTGTGTTCGGATCAATTAATAATAAATGAGCCGCGCCATCCTGATTATATGCAGCAACAATCTTTATCTTGTTATCTATTGAGACAAAATCATACATGGAAAATCCAAAAGCCCAACTCGGATAACCGAACTCAGCATTCATCGGACAAATTGCTTCTATTTTTCCTTCTTTATAACGGTATAAATTCCACCAATTAGTTTTGTCTGAAACAAAATATAAAAAACCGTCCGATCCAAACCTCGGCTGAAAAATATCTTCATTTTTTGAGCCTGCTATTTTCTTAAAATTTGTAAGACTTCCATCTTCTATAATATCAGCAAGCCAAAGCTCTGCCGCATCCCAAGGCATAGAAGGATTGTCCCAACAAAGAAAGGCTAACTTTGAATAATCATTATTTATTATAACAGATGAATAAAAGTCCCTTCCTTCATGAACTTTAGATATTTGTCCATTTAGATCTATTTTGCTAAGTCTATTTATTACTTTGTTATCTGTATGCTCTTCTTCTATGCAATATATATAGTTTCTTTTCTTGTCTAAAACAAGGTCGGCATATCTAGATTTGTTCTTCTTTGTTACTGGAGTAATTTCACCATTTTGTGCTTTATAGATCACTTGATCCTGATAATTGGTAAAATATAAAGCACCCTCATCATCAATAAGAAAATTTGCACTTCCATATTCATGAACAAGAGTTCTGTCGTTATATCCTGCAGGAATTAGATCTTGTTCTTTTCCGTTTTGATATTTTACAACTACACTTCTTCCTTTTTCCTGTGCCCTTCTTTCTTTCCAATATATTTTCCCATCTTTAATAATCACATTTTCCAAATTTACCGAGTCTGAAACTAAAAGGTCAGTAGTTATAGGTGATTTCCATGATCCGCTAGGACGAACTTCTGTCATAAGGACTCCAAAAAAAATTAAGAAATAAATGAATATATTTTTTTGTAATTTTTGCATAGGAGCTAGATTAAAATATATATTGAAAATTGTGAAGAATAAAAAGAGCTTAACTGTTTGGCTGACTATCTAGAATATTATTTTCTTTTAGTGTTTGCCGAACTATTTTTTTAGAAAAGCCCATAAATGGCGCGGAAATCGAAATAGTTAAGACCTTAATTAAAAAACTAAAAATTATCACACTTGAAATAGACTCAACAATATTAAACAAGGCAAGAAAACTAAAGATCACCGTATCCAACAACTGTGAAAAGATATTGGATAATAATATCCTCAAAGGCAGTTTTTTTTCTGAAAATATTTTTTTTAGAAAAGAGAAAACAATAACATCAACTCTTTGAACAGTAAAAAATGCTACTATCGAAGAAATTAATATTCTTGGGAAATAAGTTAATATCCTTTTAAAGGCCTCATTCGAACTATCATAAACACTTGGGGTATACCAAAGATGAACTTTTGCCATTATTAAAAAAATAATAAGTGAAAAGAAGGTTACTTTAATAGCTTTGATCGCTTCCTTTTTACCAAAAAACTCCTGTAGAAGATTTTGAGATAATATTGCCCCTACAATAAAGACATCTGTTGCTGTAACAGTCTTCGAAAAAAGATCTATCTGTTTAATCACAAAAAGATTGGCCAAAACAGCCTGTAGTATCACAAGTGTAAACAAATAATTTTTACCAAGCCTTAATGCCAGTAAAACAAAAAATATAACAAGAGCGATATGAGCTATAAAAATTAATTCATTCATAAATATTTTTTTGTAAATTAGAGAGCTATTATAGAAGAAATATAGGCTGAAAATAAAGCCTATTCTTTCTTTCTAAATATTTTTTGAATTAATTATTAAAGATTTAGTGCAAATTTTTTCTTTAATTGAATTAGCATCTTTGTAATGGTATAATGCTTGAAATTTATATTTGGAATATAAAAATGTTTTTACCATTTTTTTTATTTGCTGTTTGGTCATCCTGTTTTTCAATTGGAAAACTAGCTCTTCAGTTTTCTACTCCGCTATTTTTTACCGGCGCCAGAATGATACTAGCCTCAGCTCTTATATTAGGATACTTATTTATAAAAAAAAGAGACCAGATGTCTCTCAGCAGAAAACAATTTATTCCCATAGTATTGCTGGCAATACTTTCAATGTACTTTACCAATGCTTTAGAAATGTATGGTCTAAAACATTTATCCGCTGCTAAAACATGTTTTATTTATAGTTTAACACCATTTTTCTCCGCTTTTTTCTCATATCTTCACTTTAACGAGAGAATGACCAAGAAAAAATGGATTGGACTAATCATTGGATTTTTAGGAATAGCTCCTATATTTTTTACCCAAACAGGCTCAGAAGGACTACTTCGCAGCATGTTCTTCATATCTCTTCCGGAAATAGCTATTATAGGCGCTACACTCTTTTCAGTTTATGGATGGGTATTACTTAGAGTATTAGTAAAAAACAACAGTTTATCCCCCCTTACAGCCAATGGCTGGAGTATGCTGATCGGCGGTGCACTGGCCCTAACACATTCTTACTTTTTAGATAGCTGGTTACCAGTTCCTATTGCTGCCGGTGGAATGGGCGGATTCTTGCAAGGTACTATTTTAATTACTCTTATATCGAACATATTTTGCTATAATCTATATGGATATCTATTAAAAAAATACACAGCTACCCTAATGGGATTTATAGGACTCTTAAGCCCTATCTTTGCTTCTCTATCTGAATGGATACTTTTAAAAACTCCCCCTTCTCCAATAATCATAATCTCAACATTAGTTGTTGTATCAGGACTTTGGATGGTTTATCAAGAAGAGTTAAAACAGGGATATATTGTAAAAGCTAAGAAAAAAGAGATTGTAGAAAATTGATTTGTAAAATTTATTGATTAAGACCAAACACTATCAGCAGGGCTATCATCTAATAATTTGTTTGAAGATCAATATAAAGCTAAAGTATCTTCCCCGGCTGAATCATCATCAGAAAAAGGATCATTTCCATTATCAAAAGATAGATCTCCCCAATTAAACTCTTCGGTTCCGTCTAAATCATCAGCCCTTTCTTGTGCAGCTTCTAAAATTTTACGTTCAGCAAGATTATAGTAATATCCCCACAATCCTTTTTGACATTCATTACCAAGCTTATTCATAATAGTTGATTTTGGCCTACTTTGCACAATACGTTGTGCAGCTTTTAGTGGTGTCATACGCTTATATTTAATCAAGTAAGCCGCAACTGCCATTGCAGATCTTCCTTTTCCAGCCCTGCAATGAACATAGATCTTTTTACCATTTGATATTTGATCATTAATAATTTCTGCGGCTAGATCTAATTGATCATAACTTAATAACCTATGATCCTTACAATCAATTTCACTATATGTTATGTTAAGAGCTTTCCAATCCTTTTCAGTATAGGGAAGAGAGATTCCTAAAGGCTTTCTTTCCCAAGGCTCATTTAACGAAAGAACAGCATCAATTACAACAACATCGCGATCTATAACCCAATCTTCAAAACTTCCAACTTTATTAGGTATAGAACCTAGATATATTGTGTCTTCCCATTCTTTTGGATATTTTATCTCATCAAAATCAGTAAAAACGTTTCTATTTTTCCATAATCTGTTCAATGTACTTATTTCAAATGAATATCTTCCAAATCCTTTATCAAAAATAGCTTGACCAACAACGGTTACAAGCAAGGCAAGACCAGCCATACCGCCAATCACCCAACCGGTTGGATTAGCTGCTAATGCTAAAAATGCTGCAACAGAAGCACCAGTTAAAACTATAGCTCTAATTATCCTAGAATTCATAAGGCCACTACAAACATCTCTAAAAATAGATTTTTGAGCAACAGCAGAAACCTTAGCTGCTTGAGCTTGAAGAGATTCTTCAGCATTTCTTCCAGCCTGAACTGGATTAGTTGTATCATCACTATCAACCTTAGCACATGAAGACTCTTCTCTTGGACAATATGGAGATAATCTATATAATAAACTCATAATTAATACTTTTATTCCTTTTTATAATAATTATTATAACATAATATTAATAATTTTACAAAATAATAATTAATTATTATGATGTTTATATACAATATCTTAAGCAAAAGCGTTTAATAAGAAATAAAGTTCTCAACGATCATATCAGACCTGTTTAAAAGAACAAGATAGAGATTTATTATAAAGGCAAATGTAAGCCACAGAATGTAAGGCATTAATAATACAGAAGCCCATTTGGAGACCTTAAATCCATAGATTATCAGTAATAAGGTCAAAATCCATATTATGGCAATATCTATAAGTCCTAAAAAGGGCATCATTAAATAGAAAAATAAAAAAGTCCAAATAGCATTAAATACCAGCTGTAAAAACCAAAGACTTAGAGAAAGATTTGCATATTTCGATTTCATCTTTCTATATATCAAAAAGCCGCTGATTGCGATCAAAAGATATAGTATTGGCCAAACAATTGAAAAAACATATCCTGGTGGAGAAAAAATTGGTTTATTAAGATTTTGATACCATGAAGGATCGGATGCTTTCATAGCAAGAGTCCCAATAAACTGAACAATTACTACAATTGCCAAAAAACAAAAAAAATAGGCGCGGTGGTTGAAATTAAAGCGCTGGACATCCAAGACTTAAAACCAATAATCAAAGAAAGGAATTATGATGCTTTGCTTTATGGAGAGGCTCTGGGTATGCTTTTTGACCCATATCCCTTTTGGCATTCTGCCCAAATAATTGACCCGGGCTTGAATCTTTCCGGTTGGGATTTTAAAA
>CAYNVX010000110.1:0-4856 GCA_964400755.1 uncultured bacterium
TAAACCAAGTGTTTAGTTCATATCCTGCAAAAAGTTCAAAACGCCATGTTTGAAACCCTTTTTGAATAGAAGGTCCAATTAAGAACTGAACGTTATATGCAGCTCTCCAATCTTTAAAATATGTATCCATATATGGAAGAGCAGGAGAGTTAGTTTCAACAATTGCAGCATGGTTGGTATATCTTCCCATAACAGCGCCGGATGAGAAAAGTCCTGTTAAATATACATAATTTCCCCAGAACCAATCCATGTCTAGACCAAGTCTTAGACCGCCGAAGTAATATTTCCATCTGTTGACAACATCAGTTGTTGTTGCATCATTTGCTGTGAAATATTTAACATCCCAATTTTGTCTAATCCTTCCACCTGTAGGGCCACCGAATAGTCTTAATCTTAAATGTGGGTTAGGTAAAAATACTCTATCAACCAAGAGGTCCCCTAAATCATAATTTAAGCGGATATGGCTGGTAGCTTTTACAAGATTAGAAGTTGTAATTTCAGGGAATGTTGCAATCAAGTATTGATCTGATTGTGTTGGATCAGATGCACTGTCTGAGCCTTGTGATCTCAAGTAAGTATATTGAGATTTAACTTCCCAGAATTTAGGAGCATTATAATAACCTAAAGCAACGCGGAAGCCTGGCTCCCAGTTGAATTCAGCATTTTTATAAGTTCCTTGAGCATATGTTGTTCCATTTGGTGCTGCTTTGTCCATTGTAAGCGCATAATCTAAAGAACCTTCTTCTACAGTCCAATATAAAAATTCACCAGTGACAATAAATGCCTGGTTGTCTTTATTGAAAAGATCTGAATCATAGGGTTCATTTGGATGAGTTGCTGAAAATCCAAAAGCAGTTAATAAGCTAAAAAATAAAGGTAATGCAATTTTTTTCATAGTCGCCTTTTTTTATCAATTAAAAAAGTTATACTATAAAAAATATTAAAAAAACATTTTGTAAACAATAAAAAAAAAGTGGATATAGTAAAAGTAGGGATCGATATTCATAGGGGATCTATATGAGAAAAATTATTTTTTTATTAATTTCTGCAGCTGTTTTTTTAGGATGCAGCTCAAATAATCTTAAGAAACAACCGCTTCCTAATAAGAAAATTTCTCAATCATACAAAGAAGGTTACCGCTACGATGAAGGAGGCTGGATATATATTCATATTGAAGGAACTCCTTATGACAGAGGCTATCAGTATGGATATTTAATAGCTGAAGAATATAAAAAAACATTTGAGTGCTATAGCAAGATGGGATATGAGACTATGGGCATGACAATGGACTTCTTTATTGAAGAAGGTGTTAAAATGCTAAAAGCTAAGATACCTCAAGAGCTATTGGACGAGATGCAGGGCATTGCTGATGGAATATCAGCAAAAGGATATAAGACTTCATTAGATGAAATTATCGGATGGAATTCTTGGATTGAGATCTCTGAATGTTGGTGGCCGACGGTACAGTCTAATTTTACATCTTATGTTCCAAAGAAATCTTCTCAAAAAGAAAAATGCAGTGCATTTATTGCAACAGGAACTGCTACTGCAGATGGGAAAATTGTAATTTCACATTCTAGCTTTGATAATTTTTGGAATGTTCAATGGGTTAATGTAATTCTAGATGTAAAACCGACAGAGGGTTTTCATTTTGTAATGCAGACAACTCCTGGATATGTAGCAAGTTTTTCAGATTTTTATATTTCTGAAAGCGGGATAGTTTCATTAGAAACAGCTTTAGCTGGTTTTAATGGGTTCGATGTAAATAAAACCCCATTTTATGTAAGAGCAAGAAATGCTATTCAATATGCTAAAAATATCGATGAATATGTTTTAATTTTAAATAACGGAAATAATGGAGGTAATGCATCTACCTGGCTTATTGGAGATATTAATACAAATGAAATTGCCCAATTCCAGCAAGGGCTTGTCTTTCAGAATTTAGAAAAGAAAAAAGATGGATATTTCTATGGCTTTAATGCAGCCTTTGATCCAAGAATTAGAAATCTTGAATGCAATGGCGAAGGATATAATGATGTAAGACGCCATACTGGATCTAGAAGAGTAAGATTGCCTCAGCTTTTAGAAAAATATTTCGGAGAAATAAATATAGAAAATGCAAAAAAAATTATGGCAGACCATTTTGATGTTTATAGAAAAAGATCAAATCGTCCCGCTGCTACAACTGTCTGCGCCCATTATGATGAAGATGCAAGATATTCTATGTCATCTCCTGAAGCTACTCATCCCGATCCATATACTCCTGCCGGTGCAACAGATTGTAAGATGACAACGGCAGATTTAGCGAAAAATTTAACCATGATAGCTATTTATGGAAGACCTTGCGCAAGACCTTTTGATGCAGAAAGCTTTTTAAAAGAGCATCCTCAGTGGAACTGGCAGAAAGGATATTTGCATTCAAGGCCTAGTAAAGATTGGACTTTATTAAAAGGGATAGATGAATAGATTGTTTGGAAGGTATTGATTGTTAATTATGGAATTTATTCCTCTTCAGAAAACCAAAAAGTTGTGCTTCCGCGATTAATCAAAAATTTGTTATTTTTTTTCAGTTGCCAATCCGGCAGCTATTTTTCATTAGGTACTTATGATTTAGCGTTTTGAGACGTTTATTTTACTTCTATCCCATTAGTAGATGTAAAATATTTCCTTAAATATAATATCTTGCTAAATAGGGGGTTGTGCAATAAGGCCTTAGTTATTGGTAAAGCGCCACGGTTACTTATGATTTAATTAAAAATTAAAATAATTAATATTATATTAATTTAATTCATTAATAGTATATAATTATTATTTTATAAAAAATTAACTAATAAATATAAGAGAGAGGAATCGATGTCAGCTTTATCGGTTTTGCAGGATATCAAAATAAAGGAATTTACGGGTGAATGCTTTTCTGATGAACTGTATTTGACAATAAATGAACTTGGTCAAATTAGAGGATAATAATGGCAGCGGCGGCAGATTTATCGAGAAGATTTATCTTGCAAGATATCGAAATAGAGGAGTTTACGGGAGAATGCTTTCCCTATCAGCTTTATTTTACTACAAATGAAAGAGAGCAAAAGAAAACTCTGGAGAGATTAAAAAAGATAGAATCTTTGACAAATACATATTTAGGAACTTCGGGTTTATTTAATTTAAATGCAGCATCAATAAGAAAAAATATCGAATATATTGTTATTTTCGATAGAAGCTATGTAGTGCAAAGGTTTTGGCATTTGTTCAGAACAATTATCATTGCAACGCCTGACAGGGAGGAAACTGTTAAAAGGCTCGAAGCTATGATAAATGAAAATAAAGAGCTGTTCTTTGGAAATATGCGAAGCAGAAAATTTAAAAGCCTTAATGAATTGGCAATCCGCCATATTGAAAAATTACAAAAGGAAATTTCTGATAAAATCAGTTTTTTATCTGATGATATTAAATATAATAGAATTAGAGAGATCTTTCTGAAAGGAAATTTCCGGTTTTTAAGAATGGACCTCAATGATCCGGGAAGTTTTATAAAATTAGGAAAGGATTTTAGAAAAAAAGGTCTTTTTGTAGATATTCTTTATGCCTCTAATGCCAGGGATTACTGTAATGATGAAAATTATATTTTATCTTTGATGCCTTTTATTTTTAGAACTACTGTTCTTATTGATACCTATCCTAGATATTTAAGAAGGGGACTTGAACAGCGAGTTCGTCAAAATTTGTTCAATAGGCAAATAGAGGATTTTATCCGCGGATAATTTTGTTTAAAAAATTTTTGAAAAGGCCCCAGCGCGTACTTCTCTTACAAAATCTTAATGGTTAATTGATGGTTTAATTATAAACGTCTTGTAATTAAGGATCTGTGTTTTAAGTTGTTGATATACAGGGTTATAAAAGTAGTATTAGCTTAATTTTCAGTTTGGGGTTGTTTTGAAGTGATTGATAATGTGATTTATAAAAAAAGTGTAAAAATTGTATAAATGCATTGGCAAGCTATTATTTTATAGATTATAATAGTAGCTACAAAATAAAAGCTGAGGCAATTCATATGGTTTCAAGGGTAAATAATAAGAAAGACGCTTTTTGGAAATTTATTCAACGAGCCTGTAGTGCCAGTTCATATGGTAAAAATGCCTCCAATTGAAAAAAGAAGGGTACTTCTTTTAGGGGAGGGAGATTTTAGCTATGCTCTTGCCTATGCATTAAAAAACCCTAACTATGAAATATATGCAACCGAATATGATGATTATAATACCTTAGTTCAGAAACATCAAAATTTTATAAATAATTATAATCAATTATCTCAAATGCCGAATGTTCATGTTTTGAATGCTGTTGATGCAGCTCATGTAGAGCAAGATAAAAGGATAAAAGGCCTTTTTGATAAGGTAGTATTTAATTTTCCGCATACGGGAAAAAGGGATAGCTCTACAAGAGTTTTGCTGGAAGATTTTTTTAAGTCAATGAAAGGGGTTTTAAAAATTGGTGGAAAAATATCCATGGCTCTTATTGATATTCCCCAATATGATTCAAGATATCGTATTTGGTATGCATCGAGACATAACAGGTTTAAATTGGCAAAGCCAAGAAAACCTTTTGATCAATCAGGCTATTATAAACGTATGGGCTATGGCCATGTTGCTACGCCTGTTCATAGAGCTCCAAAAGAAAATAGAGATTTGAAATATACTTTTGAATTTGTAGCAAAAAACGATCCAACATTTGATAGTGAGGATGAATTTCTGCATTCATCTGAATTTTCTTCTGATGAGGGAAGAGCAGATCATTTAATTTCAGTTTCAAGAAAAATGGGTAAGGGGCAAGGAAATAAAATCAATGCTATCAGGAACAGAGCAATT
>CAYNVX010000111.1:0-4843 GCA_964400755.1 uncultured bacterium
AAAGACGATAAGTTATAAAAAATAGCTCTATTTTGATTCAAGTAGAGCTAAATCTTCTAATAATTTTTGTGCCTGTCTAGATAATGTTTCAATTGAAGATGATAGTTTTTGCATTGAAGATATATAACTATCATGTCTTTCTTTCAGTTTTTTAATTTCTTCTTTTAAGGCAGCGTGTTTATTTAATATTAAACGATCAGGTGTTGGCTCATTTTTAATAATTAAATCATATTGAAAATAATCTCTATTCTTTCTTTTAAGAGTATCAATTATTTTCTGATGTTTTTCTTTACTGTCTATATATCTTTGTAATTGCACACTTTTTCTTTTAATATGCATTCTTAAAGTACTAATTTCTAGTTTTTTTGATACAATTAACAATTGTTTTGTCGTATCTTGATAAGTTATTGGTTTAGCAAACTTTTGAACCAGGATTGAATTTTGCGTTAAAGCTGTTTTCACTGCTTTTTCAACCCTCCAGTTGCGAAAAGAGTTTAACCAGCCTGTGCTGTTCGACCAATCAGTTTTTCCGGGATATGTTGCTTTTTTTACTACTTCAAAAAGACTTGTATAATCGTCTAAATAAATTTTAGCTTTAGACAAATTCTTATCTTTAATAGCATTTTGAGCTAAAGCCAACAAGGCCTCATTACTCGTTATATTAAGCATTATCATTACCTACCCTACATTAGTATTTATTAATTAATTACCAATATTTAATATAATAATGATTATAGCAAAATTATGATTATTTGTTAATGAAATTTTAATTGTTTTTATTATATTTTTTAGTCTAAAATTATAAAAATTAAAATTATAACTTTAGTTATTGAATATCAAAGATTTATGAAGGATAAAAAAATTAATATATAGCTAAATATTCTTTAATTAAAAGTCTAATTTACGTGTATTTTTTTTATAAATTAAAATCTTTAATCACTAAAAGGAGTATATTAATATTCCTTTGAATTTCCTTCTTGTGTGATTTCTTTCTGCTTAGATTGCATAGCCTTTTCCGTATTCATTAGATCAGACAATTTTAATTCAACTTCTTTTGAATTAATATGCGGCTTTTCTATTTCAGAATTAGAACGTTCCAAATGAACTGTAGGAGCAAGCAGTATCATATTATCCAAAAATTTGGGAGAAATTTCAGGAGGCAGGGGATCGGTTAAGCTCCAATTCTCAGGTAATTTACTTTTTAAAACCTCGGAATCTATTACCTTCAATTCAACAAGATTTCTTTTTTTTAATTCCTCTTTTATCATATTAGTCATCTCTTGACCATCTATGTCATTTGAAGACCAAATAACGGCTCTACGGCCTTTTAATGAAGACCAATCTGCTTTGTTTATATCATAGATGTCTCCTTGCCATGTTATAGAAATATGATCAGGGAACATTTTTTCGGCTTTTGCAACTGTTATTTCATCGGACAAAATCATCACAGGACTTTTAGGATTTTGAGGCAATAAGTCTGCATTATACAAATTTCTGCAGGAATTTTTTAAATATCTGACCTGCCAAGAAGCATCTATGTCTCTCTTTTCTTTGAAAAAGCCATAACTTATGGGAAGCAAGATACTTTTAGAAGGTTCTTCTTTATTTTGGAAATATGCTGAATATGAAACAATCTCTCCCTTCAAATTTTTATAAATGAATTTTTCAGTTAATGTAAAATATGAAAAAATATCTTCGTTAACCTTAAAATCTAACTCTTTTTTATTGGGAAAGACGCCGGTCCATAATTCATCTCCTTTATAATGTTTTGTAATTTTTCTACTTTCCGGAATTTCTTTTTGATCTTTAATAAAGTTTTGACACCACTTTTCAGCTTCTTTTTCATCGAGTTTATTTCCATAAGAAACTAAAGAGATCAAATCACCCTTTTTATCATTGGAAAAATCTTGAAACTGTCCTTTTTTAGAACCTGCTAAATGGATAGTCAAAGATGCTTCATTACAAAGCTTTATTTCCTCTCCTTTAAGCTTTGCCTGAGCATTGGGAAATAATCTAAAACATAATGTATCTATATTTTTAAGAAGATAATCATTTAAGGCTTTTCTATTGTTTATTTCATGAACATCTTCTTTAAAAGGTTCCTCATATCTAAAAGCATCTTTTTCGATAAATTCAGACGCATTTTTTCCCAATTTATCATGTATCTTATTTTTTCCGTAAGTTCTTAACATCATATGGGCACATTTACATTTTTCGCGTTCCGTTCTTATTCTATCCGAATGAATCTCCGGATTATCTTTTTCCTTTAATTCTTGATTTTGTATTTTAGTGAAATAAATAGTCTCATAGCTTAATGAAAAATATCTGACAAATAAATTTTCTTTATGCTTATCCAAATTTGCAAAAACAGGATTATAATCGGTTATATTTTGGTCATATTCAAGGGGTTTTAGTTCAACCGAAACAACTTGATGTTTTGAAAAATTATCAGAGCTTGTTTTAAACTTGTAAAAATCGGAATCCTTATGTAAGGAATCCAGAACATTATATTTTAATCGACGCCATAATTTATTGAATGAAGAGGTTTGTTGATTTTCCTTCAAATCCTCTTGTATCTTAAACTCTAAACTACTTTCTTTCTCACCTGATCTGTTAATTTGATACTTTAATGCAGACAGATCGGATACTTCGTCCTTTGAAACAAAATAAAAACAGTTTTTTCTATGCCGTGTCATTCCTACATAAAAAAAGTTCTTATTAATCCACGGACTATGCATAACATATGCTCTATCTACCGTTTTTCCTTGTGATCTATGATATGTGCCTGCATAACCCAATTGATATTTATCAAATACTTTAGGATTAAATGTTATTTCTTCATTTTCATCTGATCTTACGATAAATCTTTCTTCTTCAGCAGCAACTAATGTTCCTGAAAGACCATTTGTAATTCTAAGCTTTTTATCGGAGGATCTGAATTGAATTCTATCTCCGATACTAATTAAACTTTCGCCTAAAAAAGTATCGCATTTATATGCCTTTCGGCTTATTTCCTGTTTTTCAAGCCTTTTCTCTCGGATAAGCTCGTTCAAGGCTCTTGCATAACTATTTCTATGTTCAATAATAAAAAAAGATTGATCAGGAAAAAGTTCTTGATCCTTAAACCATTTGTCAACAAGAGTAAACATTGCTCTTTCTTTCGTTTCTTCCCAGAAAATTGCTTTATTGTTATGTAATTGATCAATAGCATCCGAAATTTTATCCTGAGCAATATCAGAAGAAATCATCTGATCGATTTTTTTTTCCTGTCTTTGTATTTCCGTCAATGAAGCCGTTTTATATTTTTGACAAAATATTTTAAACATGCCGCCTCTGGCAATAGGAGGTAATTGCTTTTTATCTCCAACCAAAACAACCTGATTATTTTTTTTCCAGGCTAAGCTCAAAAATTCCTGCATTACATGATTGTCAATCATTCCGGCTTCATCTACAAACCAGATTTCTTTTCGTCCATATTCATGGCCAAATTGTTGGTTTTTAAATAGGAGACGATGAAGAGTTTCGGCTTTTTCAAATCCGTTTTTTTTCAGATCTTTAACAGCCTCATTAGTCGGAGCAAAACCTCGAACTTCATATTTGGATGTATGATATGCTTCTCCCAATGTTTTTAATAAAAATGATTTCCCCGTTCCCGCATCCCCTTGAATGCAAAAAAAACGAGAACCTTGTAAAGCCTTATCAAAGGCCTCTCTTTGTTCTTTTGTTAAAGAAGAGTTCTCAAGAATCCTGTTTTTTTCTGCTTCTTTTACGGAATATGCCATTTTTTCGCTTATTCTATTTGATAGTCTTAAAATTCTTAATTCTTCTTCTCTGATTTCTTTTGTAGTATATTTATCCAATACTTGATTCGACTTGGAGCCTAAAAGCTGCAAAATAGAGGATTGTTTCCAAAATAATTCCTTCACTTCATTCGCTTTTTCCGACGGGATATGTTTTTTAATAAAAGCTTCTACATCTTTTGAGGTGAAAACATTTTGTTTTTCAGTAACTTTTTCAAGAATTTGAGAAGGATCAATCGATTTAATATAATTAGCCTTTAATATTTTTTCATGATTCTCTATCAGTTCAAACGGCTTTGCTCGTAAACGAACAGGCCCCATATGTTTTTGAGCAACTATTCCGGTAGGATCAACTGTCAGTTCTATTCCGTTTTTTCTAAAATATTCATGCTGAAAATCTTTCCATAATTCCCCCCAGCGTTTGCCTTCGACAACATGACCCTTGCAAACCTTAGCATCAAGATCTCGAGCTTTCTTATTTAACTTCCGACCGGTTTCATCAAATCGCCTTGTAGTTATCAATATATGAGCATGCCAGTTATGATCATCATTTTTATTAGGGGAGTGGATATCTACTTGTGCGGCCAATCCTTCATTAACGAAATAACGTACGGCAAAATCACAAGCCATTGCAATTTTGTCTTGTAAGGTTATTTCAGACTGATCAGGTAATGCTAAAACTACTTCTTTTGCTACTTGTGAATTTATTCGATTTTCTCTGTTTTCCGCTTCATTCCATAATATTTCAGCTTTTTCAAATTTCTTATCGACATGAGAGGGTAAAAATATTTTATGAAAAGCACTATCTTGTTTTTTTCCGAAAAAATATGTCTTGTTAGTTTTTTCGCATGTAATTTTTAATCCGCCGTTATATGCCGCCTTATAACAGGCATTCTTGCCGGCACTTCTTTTAACCATTTCCATTCTGGCAAATTGAATCGGCATATCCCAAAACCCTTGAATTAGTTTAAATGCAAAAAAAATAGTAAATAGAGCCTCTTGCAAAAGTCTAGCTAATTTTTTGTTAATAAGTCAAAATTTGA
>CAYNVX010000112.1:0-4801 GCA_964400755.1 uncultured bacterium
ATCTCGTTGTAAGTCACCTTACAAGCCTCTGCCTTCAGGCAGGGGTGATTGACTCGCCCTTATTATACCTGTTCTTCTATGTTGTCGCCGGCTTCAAGAGTAACAATTGCTTTTTTAAAGTTCTTAGTTTGACCTAAGAAGCCTCTTACTCTTTTAGCTTTTGGCTTAACGTTTATTACATTTACTGCTGTTACTTTAACTTTTTTAGTAGAGTAAATTTTTTCAACAGCCCAAGCTATTTCTTTTTTGTTAGCTTTTCTATCAACTAAAAAAACATATTTTGGTTTCTTGAATTTCTTTAGACATGCATTACTTTCAGCATGCTGCAAACCAGTTAATACACTAGCTTTTTCAGTAATTAAGCGTGATTTAATAATTTCAAATGGATTACTATTCATCGTTTTTTCCTAAAATATTTTTAATGTCTTCGAAAGCTGATTCAATAATAATAATGTTTTGACAAAGTGCCAAATTATAGCCATTAATATTATTTGATAAAATAAATTGTGTCTTTTGAATATTTTTAGTACACCTCTTAAAGCCATTCGATTCTTTATCTTTAGCCAAAACAAGAACTCTCGTATTAGAGAAAGATAGTTTTTTGTAAAACTCAGAAACTTGTTTTGTTTTAGAAACTTCCTCATTAAGAGAGAGAAGAATTACATTATTTGCCTTAATTTTTTCACTTAACAAAGATTTTACAGCTAGATTTCTTTCTTTTTTATTAATTCTCACATGCTGATCAAACTTTGGCTTTGGTCCAAAAACAACGCCGCCGCCTTTATATTGCGGAGCAGCTAAACATCCCTGTCTCGCTCTTCCTAGACCTTTTTGTCTATGGGGCTTTTTACCAGTTGCGTTAACTTCTTTTCGTCCTTTTGTATTTGCTGACCATTGTCTTGCATTTTTTCTAATAGCAACTAAATAATCTTTTATCATCTGTCCACTAACAGTGACATCAAGATCTTTATCATTAACTTTTACTTCCCCTATTTCTTTTCCTGAAAAGTCATATTTCTTAAGCGTTGCCACAATTATCCCTCACCTTTATTACTTTTTAGCTTTTTTTTTCACGATTTTTTTAATTGACCTAGACAAGTATACAGTACTATTTATACAGCCCGGAATAGAGCCATGAAGTAAGATTAAATTCTTTTCTTTGTCTATATCAACAACCATTAAGTTTTGAACCGTCATATTATCTCCACCCATACGGCTCGCTCTTGGGCCGCCCGGAAGACATCTTCCTGGTGTAGATCTCATTCCTGTTGATCCAGCGTGTCTGTGAAATCCCGATCCGTGAGATGCTGGCCCACCTTTAAACCCATGAAGCTTCATCACCCCTTGAAATCCTTTTCCTTTAGAAGTACCCGAAACATCAAGAAATTCTCCAATAGCAAAATAATCTACAGCAAGTTCTTGCCCAACTTCATACTGTTTACTATCTTCTACTCTCGATTCTAGGATGTCTTTACAAGGAGCTACTTTTAATTTTTCAAAATGACCTTTTAGAGGTTTGCTGGCATTTCTTGTCTTATTGGCAGCGACTTGAACGGCTTCATATCCATCTTTCTCTTTATTTTTCAACTGTGCTATCACGTTGGGCTCAGCCACGACAACAGTACAAACAACTATATTTCCTTCCTTATCAAAAATTTGAGTCATTCCTTTTTTCTTTCCGATCAACTTTAGCGACATTTCTTTACTACCTTCTAAAATATTTAATATTTAAAATTTGGCTTTTTTGAATTTTCTTAAAAAAAAACCTTTAAAATTTTAACAAAAGAGATTAACAAAACAATTGATTTCTCTCAAACAAAATCTTAGGGAGCAACTTTCTATAAATTGCACATAACAAAAGAGTTTGATAAAAAAATAATATAATCAAATTAAGAATTGTTCACAAGAAATTTAGAAAAATTGAATTAATTGAAATTATTGAGTGACAGAAATGGTTATTAAACTTGCTAAAATTCCTAAAAACAAGAGGATAATAATCCACTCCAAATCTTCTAATGACTTGCCCTGCAAGAGTTTACTTTTTAAAAAATTCTTTTTATGCTTGGCTCTTCTGATATGTAAGCGATTTTTCATAGAGATGACCTCCAATGGTCATAACTATAAGGGCTGTTGATAAAAGTAAAAAAGAAAATTCCGACAAAAGAGCTACATTGAAGATTAATTGAGCTACTTTCATTGCTTTGAGAGAAGCTGTAATCATTGATTTTGAAATATTCAAATAGGACAAAGAAATATTTTCAGAGGTTATTTTTGAAAGCCTAAACGCGGTAAACCCCTTAATTCTATCAGCAATAGCCTGGTGCAGCTCAAGCTTTGATAAATGGCCCTTTAATGATGCCAATTGGTAGACGACCTGCCCTAAATTAGCACCTATATCGCAAAGAGGGTTAATTTGCTTACCAATCTCAAACAGATTAAAGAAACCAAGAGCTAGCTTAGTTATTAGATTTATATCTGTAAAAAAATCTGCGCTATTTTTAATTAGAGCTATCTTTTTTTCTATCGATTTATTGCAGTCCCGTTCCTGAAATGCCCCCAAAATAGGTGATAAAAAAAACTCTTTACCTGAAGCGAATGATTTCAAAACCAGCAGCCCATTACCGAATTGCTTACATTTATTAGCAATCTCGCCTAAGGTTACTATAGTACCTTCTTTTAAGCCCACGTTATCTTTAAGATGAACAGCTAATTCACATATGTTTTTAGCCAAAGCAGAAACTTTAGCAGCACCATAGTTGCCCTGAGCAAAATCTATAGACTCAGCTATAGGATTATAACCACAGTTTTCATTTTTGGAATACTTTCCGCTATATTGATGAATATCTGGCATTCTTAATAGATAATCGGACATAATAATTCCATTTATTTTACTACGACAATTATACACGTACAGTTAATAACAAAAAAGACTAACAAATGTTTATTACGTAATAAAATTATAATTAAATGAAATTAAATATTTATTTTTAACTTAAAAGCTTCTATCACAGTTTTGACATAAAGGATATTCTTTAAAGTTCTGATATAGATGCGCTTCAATAAATTTTTTATAATCATCACTTATAAAAATTTCTTGAAGGCTTTTATTTTTAAGATTTCCCAAAACAACTGAAGAATTAAAATCAAAACAGCATGGAACGACATTCAAATCCCATGTAATCTGCAAAATATCTTTTCTAGTCCCCTCTACAATGGAGCACATAACTCTATTTTTGGGATTGCTGTATTTCCTTCCATAGCCGTAATTATGAAGATGTGATTCATTTACAAAGTCATAATCCGAGCTATTAAATATTTTAGAAAAATCTTCTTTTTTCAAATTTACAGCTTTTAACATTGCTTCATCTGGAGTTAAAATAACGATAGGGATTCTTTTTTTGGCTAGACTATTTTCATAAGAAAGCATTTTAACATTTGGAAAGGCAATCTCAAAATTATCTATCCCATGAATTTTTTTATAAGAAGTCTTATTCGCTCCGTAAAAACTAACACCTATTGTGCTTATTCCTGCTTCAATTAAAGAGAAGAAAAAACCTTTTTCAACCTTCACACCAAGTGTTGAGGCAAAAAGAATTATAGATTCGGGATGATATTTACGAGCTAATTTAACTTTCTCAATCAGACAGCTATCTAATAAAGGCTCCCCATAACCATGAAGATGGATTTCTCCCTTGAAATTATCAAACATTTTAATAACATTTTCAAAATCTTTTAAGGGCATAATTCCCAGATTTCTATTCAGCTTTTCTCTGGGGCACATTTTACATTTATAAAAACAGAGATTAGTGTTTTCTATTCTTAATTTTCCTTAAATGATAAAGAGCCGTGTATTCCCCTTAAGAACTCATCTGCTGACATAATTTTTTTTCCTTCCAGCTGAACAGAGAAAAGCTCCAAGGAATTATCTTTGCAGCCCACAACTAATTTTTTATTCTTTTCGACTATTTCATAAGGAGCAGATTTTATATTAAAAACTCTACTAGCTAAAATTTTTAATATTTTAATCTCATTATTAATATAAACCTTAGTAAAAGCGCCAGGTTTGGGTGAGATCCCCCTGATTAAATTATGAATATTGAAAGCAGCCATATTCCAATTTATTTCTCTATCTTCATTTGTAATTTTATTAGCATAAGTAACTAAATTTTCATCTTGAGGAATATATTTAACCTGAGACTTTCTATATTTTTCGATAACTTCATATAGCAAAGGACCTGAAATTTCACTTAACCTTTGTTCTAATTCTTGATAAGTCATCTCTTCCGCTATAGGTATTGTTTTTGTATCAATGATATCCCCTGCATCCATTTTTAAAATCACTTTCATAATGGTAATACCAGTCTCTTTTTCACCATTGATTATCGCTCTTTGAATTGGTGCGGCGCCTCTATATTTTGGGAGTATGCTTCCATGAACATTAACACAGTCCAGTCTTGGAATATCCAAAACCTTTTGTTTTAAAATCTGCCCATAAGCAGCTACAATAAATAAATCAGCATTATATTGTGAGATAGTTTCAATAAAATGGGGATCTGAAGCCTTTTCAGGTTGAAAAATAGGAATATTTGGTAAAAATTCCAGTGCCGCTTTTTTTACAGCAGAAATATTTCTATTTCTATTTTTAATATGATCAGGCTGAGTTACAACAGCCATAATTTTAATATTTTTTGATATTAAATAAGTTAATATATTAGCAGCAAAATTAGGAGTTCCGAAAAAAATTACTTTCATCAAATTGACGGCATGGAAACCCCTGTTTTTAAACATGGGGAGGAAATGC
>CAYNVX010000113.1:0-4797 GCA_964400755.1 uncultured bacterium
AAAATAGCCATATCCTAAAAAAATGTTGTCTGATGTCAGGACAGGATAAATTTTTCCATTAATGAAGTTGTCAGGATAGTGTTCAATCGCGCCTGAAAAGACCCATAGATGTTTTTGTAAAAAAGGAATTTCTTTTCCTTTTTTTAATTTTACATAATATTTCATAGAAATTAGCCTTTTATAGGCTAAAATGATGCCTGTTTTTCAATTAAAAGAATAATTAAAAGATTTTTATAGCTATTGAAGTTTTTTTTCTGCTTCTATGGAAAGCTTCAGGGGATAGGCTTCATCTAAAGTTATGTTTAGTTTCAAAACATTTATACGGTCTCTGCTAAATAGGCTTTTATGTATTAAATGTTTTTCAATTAATATTTCGACAGCATTCAAGGATACATTCCTGTTTTTGGCTATTCTATCTGCCTGTAATATAGCATTTTCATAAGATATGTGAGGATCAAGGCCTGATGCAGAATAGGTAATAGCATCAATAGGTATCACTATATTATCCAAAAGAGAGTTTCTTGATTTATATTTGAAAACATTTGCTTCAACACTATCTAATAAAGCTTTAGAAGTAGGCCCAAAATTAGATGCTCCAGAATTGATCCCGTCATAGTCTGCTATGGATGGGCGGCCACAAAAATAATAGGGGGATATAAATTTTTGTCCAAGAAGATCTGAACCTATTATTTTTCCATTTTTTTCAATCAAAGAGCCATGTGCTTGAGTCTTATAAAAAATATTGGATATTAGATAGATGCTTAATGGATAGACCAAACATAGTATTATTGCTAAAAGTATTAGTAATGTTATGGATTTAAATAGCTCTTTTATAAATTTCATAAATTACACTAGCCTTAAATTACTAACTATTAAATCGATTGTTTTTATTGCTATAAAAGGCATTATAATTCCACCTAGACCATATATTAACATGTTCTTCTTAAATGTTTTTAATGGATCTTTTTCAGCAAGCCTAACTCCTTTAAATGCTAAAGGTATTAAAGCTACTATGATCAATGAATTGTAGATAACAGCGCTTAATACTGCACTTTGAGGTGTGGAAAGCTTCATGAAATTGAGCTTTTCTATAAATGGGAAAAAGGGGATCAGAATAGCCGGTATTATAGCAAAATATTTTGCTACATCGTTTGCTATGCTAAAAGTTGTTAGAGATCCTCTTGTCATAAGCATCTGCTTGCCAATTTCAATAATCGTGAATAATTTTGTAGGGTTTGAATCAAGATCAATCATGTTTCCCGCTTCTTTTGCAGCTTGTGTCCCAGAGTTCATTGCAAGTCCTACATCTGCTTGGGCAAGGGCAGGAGCATCATTTACTCCATCTCCTGTCATTGCGACCATATGACCTTCTTTATGAAGCTTGTTGAGGTATTCCAATTTGGCTTTTGGTGTTGCTTCAGCTAAAAATTCATCAACATTAATTTCTGTAGCTATAGTTTTAGCTGTTATTTTATTGTCACCGGTAATCATTACAGTTTTGATTTTCATTTTTTTGAAAATTTCAAACTGCTCTTTTATTCCTTCTTTAATTGTATCTTTTAAATATATCACACCTAAATAGTTGTCCTTGGAAGCTACAACAAGGGGAGTTCCTCCTTCTTCAGATATTTGTTTGACTAATTTATCGATGTATAAAGGAGCTCCTTTTTGAAGGAATTTTTCAATAACATCTTTAGGCCCTTTTCTATAATTTTGATCATCTATGTCTATCCCGCTAAATCTTGTCTCTGCACTGAATGGTATATATTTGCCATGCGAAATGTTTATATCAAAGCCTTGCGGTTTTTCTTTTTTTATAAAATCTATAACGCTTCTTCCTTCTGTTGTCTCATCAAAAAAGGAAGTTATATAACAGGCTTTTAAAAATTCATCCCTTCCTAGGTCGTTCTCTTCATATAATTTAAAAGCTTTTCTCTCTCCAACTGTAATGGTTCCTGTTTTATCTAAAAGGATATAATCTATATCGCCTGCAGCTTCTATTGCTTGGCCGCTCATTGCTAAGACATTTTTTTTCATTAGCCTATTTATTCCAGCTATACCAATCGCGCTTAAAAGACCTGCTATTGTAGTTGGTATTAAACAGATTAAAAATGCGATTAGCATCACATAATGGAAATTTATAGAAAAATATAAACCAAAGATTTTTAAAGATATAATCACTATTAGAAAAATAAATGTTAGAGCGGAAAGTAAAACTAAAAGAGCAATTTCATTGTTTGTTTTCTTTCTTTTTGCTCCTTCGATCAGATGGATCATTTGATCTAAAAAGGTTTGTCCAACTTCTGAGGTCACTTTAATTTTTATCTCATCTGATAAAACTTTTGTAGAGCAAACTACGCTGTTATGATCTGTTCCTGCAGCTCGAATAACAGGTTCAGATTCGCCTGTTACAGAAGATTCATCAATCGAAGCTGAGCCAAATATTATTTCTCCGTCGCAGGGGATAGTTTCTCCTGCTTTTACTAAGACTATATCACCCTTTTTCAAAAGATCAGAACTAACTTGGGCTATTGTGCCATCTTCATTTAACTTGTTAGCAAAAATACTCTTTTTGGTTTTTCTTAAAAATTGTGCCTGGGCCTTATTGCGGCTTTCTGCAATAGCTTCAGCAAAATTGGCGAAAAGTACTGTTAGCCAAAGCCATATTGAAATCCAAATAGCAAAACGTGCATCTTCAATAGAAGTATATATGCCAATAGTTGTAAATATCGCTCCTATCTCAGTTATGAAAATTACCGGATTTTTATATAGCGTATGAAAAGAACACTTTTTTAAAGCCAGTAATGAAGATTGAAAAAAAACTTTTTTAAAATTTGTGCTCTCTTCCATATTTAAAAATAAATCCCTTTTATAAAATCGAGCCTTTCCAATATCGGACCTAACACGACTGCCGGTAAAAAGGTCAAGCTTCCTATTAATAAAATTGTTCCAAATAAAATTAGACTAAAAGCTATTCCGGTAATTGGTACAGAGCCTTGTTCGAATACTTTTTTCTTAATAGCAATAGACTTTGCTATAAGCATTATAAAATATATGACTCCATACCTTCCAATTAACATGGCTAAACCTGTAGACCAGTTATACCATGGAAGAGAAGAATTCAGCCCTGCAAAAGCACTGCCATTATTGCCTGCGGCTGAACTGAAGGCATATAAAATTTCACTTAAGCCGTGAGGCCCTTTATTTTTTATGGCTTCCGTCCCAAAGGGAAATAGAACTGATATTGACGTAAAGGCTAGTATTGTCAAAATAAAGATCATTAAGGCTAACATTATATATTTAACATCTTTCCCTTCTATTTTTTTTCCTAGATATTCCGGCGTCCTTCCAATAACCAGACCGCAAAGAAAAATAGCAAGCAATATGAATATTATCATACTGTAAAGACCTGAGCCTATTCCGCCAAAGACTATCTCTCCCAATTGTATATTAATCATAGGCATAAGCCCTGTAATCGGGTTCATGCAGTCTAAAGAACAGTTTGTCGCTCCATTTGATACCGTTGTTGTTGCTATTGTATATAATGTAGATTCAAAAAGATTGATGCGTGTCTCTTTGCCTTCCAGATTTCCAACAAAGGTGTCGACATTTAATTTTTGGTAAATAGGATTTAAATCCTGATCAAAATAAAAACATAAAACAAAAACGATAAAGAAATAAAATAGCATGGCATAATATATCGACCAGCCATGTTTCATATTTTTTATAAATCTGGCAAAAAAGAAAAACTGTGATGCCGGAATTAGCAATATTCCAAGTATCTGAAGATAATTAGTCAAAGGCGTCGGGTTCTCATAAGGATGGGCTGAATTTGCTGTTGTAAAGCCTCCTCCATTTGATCCCAATATCTTAATTGCTTCTTGAGAAGCTATAGGCCCGCCGATAATTGTCTGGGTTTGATTATCAAGCGTTTCAATTTGTTTATATTTGTTAAAGTTTTGAGGAACTCCCTGAGCTGTAAAAAATAGCGAAAAAAGGAAGGATAAAGGCAATAAGACATAAAATATCATTTTAAGCAGGTCTTTATAGAAATTTCCTACCTTTTCATTTGCCTTGTTTCTAAATGCTCTAATTAGGACTAGTGCTACACAAAAGCCAACAGCAGGTGAGACAAAGTTTTGCAGCGTTAGCGCTATCATCTGAGAAAAGTAGGATAAAGAAATTTCTGGCTTGTAGCTTTGCCAGTTGGTATTTGTTATATAGCTTGATACGATGTTGAAAGTAGTGTCTATGCTGGGAGCTTTAAATTTTTGAGGGTTCAGGGGAAGATAATATTGCAGCTGGATAATTACAAAAGTGAATATAAAACAGCCAATGGTGAAAATCAGAAGTGTTCTTAAATACTGTATCGAGCTTTGCATTTCAAAGGAGTTTATTCTGCATACTTTATATGTAAACTTTTCCAAAGGCCTGAACAGCCAGTTGAAGATATTCTTCTTTTCTTCGAATACTTTGTCCATGTAAGAAGCTAAATAGGTCGCAATAATCGTTATTATGATAAAGAAAGTGAGCAGCTCAAACAGGTTTCTTAAACTCATAAGAATTTTTCCGGATAAATAATTGTAATTATTAAATAAATTAAGAGGAGCAATGAAGTAATTGCAGTTAATGTATGCATGTTTTTGCTTATTATATCCCTGTAATTCTTTTAAGATATAATTGAGATTTTAAACAAGATCTTTTATTTAAAAACTAACAGTACAACATTTTTAATTTTTTGTTTTTTATCCTTAACCGCCGAAAGACCCCTTCCTTTAGGTAGGGGATGTAAGGCGG
>CAYNVX010000114.1:0-4794 GCA_964400755.1 uncultured bacterium
CTTACGTTGAACATCACTGTTCAAGCCCTTCCCTTTAGGGGAGGGTAGTTGACTTATATTATTTGCAGCAATAGTAATTTTTCAAAAAAAACTATAGGTATGTTCTATTAAATATATTTAGTTTTATACCAATCATTACTTTTTATATCACAAACTGATTTTTTTTTTGATCTCATTTATTTTTTAATGTATAAAATTAAATATAGACCACTGATTGTGAGGTAACTAGGTGAATGACCATAAACGAATAGAACCCGTTGGCAAAGATCCCTATGAAAATATTAAGATTCGTAGCGTTTCTGAAAAGCCAAAAGATGAAGAATCTTCGCAACAACCTAAAGAAGTAAATAAAAAATTATTTAAATATTTAACCCTACTATTGCTTTTTAAAAAGTTTTTTAAAATTTTCAGTGTTACAAAAACTCAAAGTTTTGAAAATACTCCGATATTTAGAGAAATAGAGACCCTGAAAATATCTCTTCAGGCTTTAGAAAATAATGATTTATCTCAAGAGAGCACTTTTCTAAATTATTTTGCTCTTACCTGGATAAGACTTATTAAGGATTTCGAATATTATCCATTAAAAGATAAAGATATAAAAGCAATTATTAAAAAATTTATTGATGAAGTGAATCAATATAATCAAGGCAAGGACTATTCCCTCGGCTATTATTTATCAGAATTTGCAGGGTACAAATGGATCCCCTTCCCCTATATGGAAATGTTGAAAAACCTTTATTTAGAATATCAAAAAAAACAAGATAGCTCCCAACTGAAAAAGTGGATTATAGAACTTGATAATATTCTAAAAACTTCTTGATCTTTGATTTTTATAAGATCACAACCTATAATGTATTTTTATTTATTTAAGGGATAATCTCATGCAATTTCAGATACCAAAAGGCCTATTCGACATATTACCTTATGGCGCAGACAAAGAATGGAGACTTTCTAATAGATGGCAATATATTGAAGCTATTATTAGAAAATTGACTTTAGATTATGGATTTAAAGAAATCAGGACGCCTATTTTTGAAAGGACAGAGCTTTTTGTAAGAGGTATTGGAGCAACATCCGATATAGCCTCTAAAGAAATGTATACATTTTTAGATAAAGCGCAAAGATCCATGTCGCTTCGTCCTGAAGGCACAGCTTCAGTAATGCGCGCGTTTATAGAAAAGAATTTAGCGCCCTTACAGAAAGTACACAAATTATATTATATCGCCCCAATGTTCCGTTATGACAGGCCTCAAGCGGGAAGATACCGCCAGCACCATCAATTCGGTGTAGAGGTTATAGGCAATTATGGCTATAACCAAGATGCTGAAGTAATAGACATGCTGTTAGAGCTGTTTAGAAGATTAGGATTAAAAGATTTAAAATTATTAATTAATTCTATTGGCGATGCTCAATCAAGAATTAAATATAAAGAAGCTTTAATAAAATTTTTAAAACCTCACTTTACTAAATTATCAAAAGAAAGTCAGGAGAGATTAGAAAAAAATCCCCTTCGTGTTTTAGATTCAAAAGAACCGCAAGACATTGAATTAGTAAAAAATGCACCCTCTATTTTAAATTTCTTAAGTCAAGAAGGAAAAGATCATTTTAATAATCTTATAAAACTTTTAGATGCTTTAAAAATAAAATATGAAGTTAATGACAAACTGGTCCGCGGTCTTGATTATTATGATGATACAGTTTTCGAAGTTGTCTCTAGCGAGCTTGGCTCACAAAATTCTTTAGGAGGCGGAGGCAGATATAACTCCCTATTAAAAAGTTTTGGTGGAGCAGACCTTCCCGGGTTTGGTTTTGGTGCAGGGCTTGAACGTATTTTAACTGCTATGCAAGATCAAAATATTCCATTCCCAAATATTTCTAAGCCCTTTGTTTATTTTATTCCCCTAGGAGATGAAGCCCAAGAGATAAGTTTTATGTTAACAACAAAATTAAGACATAAAAAAATTCCAGTAGATATAGATTTAAATGCAAAAAAAATACAAAAGTCCTTAGCGAATGCATCTAAGCTTGAAGCGCAAAACTGCATTATTATTGGCGACGAAGAAATAAAAGAGAAAAAAGTACAATTTAAAAATTTAGAATCTAGGGAACAAAAAGGAATAGCTGTAGAAAAAGTTATTGATTTCATTGAAGAACAATATCAACCATTTGCGGATAAAAATTATGTTTGATTATAGAAGAACTTATGATTGCGGACATTTAAGAAAAAAGAATATCGGAGAAAAAATTACTTTATCCGGATGGGTAAATAGAAGAAGAGATCATGGTGGATTAATCTTCATTGATTTAAGAGACAGATTTGGACTGACACAGCTTGTATTTGATCCAAAGTTAGCTAAGCTTGCTCATGAAAAAGCATCCGATCTACGTTCAGAATGGGTTATTTCTATATATGGGGAGGTAATACCTAGATCAGAAGGGATGGCCAACCCTAATTTAGCAACTGGAGATATTGAAGTTGAGGTAGAAACTTTAGAAATATTATCCCAAGCCAAAACCCCTCCATTTTCAATTTGTGATGAAAATATTGAAGTAAACGAAGAACTTAGACTGAAATATCGATATTTGGACATTAGACGCGGTGATGTAATAAAAAAACTATTAATTCGCCATAAAATTACATTGGCAGTAAGAAACTTTTTACATTCCCAAAATTTTATAGAAGTTAATACTCCTGTATTAGCAAAAACTACACCTGAAGGTTCAAGAGATTATCTAGTTCCTTCACGTATCTATCCCGGCAACTTTTATGCACTTTCGCAGTCCCCTCAAATTTTCAAACAGCTTTTAATGGTCGCTGGCTTGGATAGATATTTCCAGATAGCAAACTGTTTTAGAGATGAGGATATGAGAGCTGACCGTCAACCTGAATTTACACAAATCGATATGGAAATGAGTTTTGGAAAAATAGATGATCTTTTCTCTATTGTTGAAAACATGATGAAATCAATTTTCAAAGAAACTCTTGATATTGAAATTTTAACTCCTTTTCCTAAAATGCCATATAAAGAAGCAATGGAAAAATATGGAACAGACAAACCCGATACACGCATTGACATGATCTTGCATAGAATTGATGATATTGCAAAGAAAAGCACTTTTTCAGTCTTTTTAGATCAGCTTAAAGCAGATGGAGTAATAAAAGCTCTTTGTGTAAAAGGCGGAGAAAATATTTCTCGAAAACAAATTGATGAATATACCTCATTTGTTGGAAAGTTCGGACTTAATGGCTTAGCTTGGATGAAGAAAAGCCAAAATGGTTTTTCATCAAGCATTGTTAAATTTTTTGACGAAAGCCTCTTAAATGAAATTGAAAAGAGATTAAATGTTGAAAATGGAGACTTAATATTAATAGGGGCAGAAAAAGAGGAAAGGGTAAACCAAGCCTTGGATCATTTAAGACGTCGCATCGCTAAAGAAAGAAATCTGATTAATGAAAATAAATTTAATTTTTTATGGGTAACAGAATTTCCAATGTTCGGCATTGATACAACTACCGGCAACCTCCAAAGTCAAAACCATCCTTTTACCTCCCCAAATTTTGAAGATATTGACCTTCTAGATAAAGAGCCTCTAAAAGTAAGAGCTTTAGCCTACGATTTAGTATTGAATGGGTATGAGCTTTCTTCCGGTTCTCAGCGTATTCATGACAGCACCCTTCAAAACAAGATTTTCCAATTACTGAATCTTTCTGAAAAGGAAATAAATCAAAAATTTGGATATTTTGTTGAAGCCTTAAAATATGGAACTCCCCCTCATTTAGGAATGGGGCTTGGTCTAGATAGAATTACTATGGTTTTATCTAAAACAGACAATATTAGAGATGTTATTGCATTCCCTAAAACACAAAAAGCAAGCGATTTGATGATGCAGACACCATCACCTGCTTCTAAAGAGCAATTGAAAGAACTAAACCTGAAAACGGAACCAGAAGAAATTTTCTGGCCATAATTGATATGCAAGTTATCCTATTTCAACCAGAAATCCCCCAGAACACCGGGAATATCATCCGAACATGTGCTGTAACAGGCTGCGGTCTAATCCTTGTAGAACCCTGTGGTTTTGCAACAACTAATAGAATGATGAAAAGAGCTGGCCTAGATTATTTTAATGAAATTAAAATATCTAAAATAGATAACCTAGAAGAATTTTTAAATAATACCGATAAGCCTTTTTATTTTCTTTCCAGCAAAACCTCTAAATCGATTTCTGATGCTAAATTTGAAAAAGATTGTTTGTTAATTTTTGGAAATGAGACCTCTGGCCTTCCTGATATTTTTATTAAAAAATATCCCGACAGGTTTTTTACAATCCCCATGAAAAAAAATATGCGCTGCTATAATTTAGCTAATTCCGTTGCCGTTGCTATTTATGAAGCTAAAAGACAAAACGGTTTTATTTTTTCTTAGCAAAAAGTCCGACCATTAATGATACAATTATGCTGGCCAATACAGCTGAAGTAATAGGAAAATAAAATAATACCCTTCCTTTTTTGACTATTAGATCTCCGGGCAGCCTCCCTAACCATGTACTTATAAAAGGAAGATCAATTTTATAATGTAAAATCAATCCTCCAGCCATAATAAATAATATAGTCCAAAAAAGGAATCTTCCCATTACACTGCTTTAGAAACAAATTTCTTTATTGAAGATACATCTCTTAAGCCAATTAACCTATCAATCTCTTTTCCATCTTTTATCAATACTAAAGTTGGAACAGAGGTAACTTGAAACTGAGCTGCGCTTTTTTGTTCCTTATCAATATCAATTTTTACA
>CAYNVX010000115.1:0-4743 GCA_964400755.1 uncultured bacterium
CTTACTTTACATTCATGTTCATAAGCAGCTTTAAATATTTCCTGGGCAGACTGAAAGGATGTTTTAGGTTCGTCTATTTTTAATAATTTAACCCTTCCATTGCGTTTATTGATGTATTCAAAAAATTTCATGGCATGAGAAATTTCTTCTTGAGCTTGAATTTTCATCCAAGTAGCCATTCCTTTTAAATTGGCAGATTCTAAATGGGCAGCCATAGAAAGATATAAATAGGAACTAAATAGTTCAGCATTAATTTGTTGATTAAATGCTTTTTCGATTTCTGAATTCAGCATGGTGTACTCCTTTTTTTTGCAAATATTTTGCTTAAAAATAAAAAAAAAGGCTACCAATTAATACTTTTCTAAATGATTTCTACTAATTGTATGTCAAAAATCAGATCTTTACCAGCAAGTGGATGGTTAGCATCAAATGTAACAGTTGATGCTGACATATCTAATACTTTAACAAGTAAGATTTGTCCATCAGGCTGTTGAATTTGAAGCTGTTGTCCTACTTCAAGTTCTAGGTTTGGCGGAAGCTGGTTTTTCTCAACGGTAGAGATTAATTCATTAAGATAAGGACCAAAAGCTTCGTTGGAATGTATATTGATAGTTTTAGAATCTCCGGCATTCATACCAATAATTGCTTCTTCAAAAGCAGGTATGATCTGTTCATCTCCAATTTTAAATTGCAAAGGATTAGCTTGAGCAGATGAGTCAAAAATTATTTGCTCATCAGTTCTAGCTTTATAATGAACTTTGACGACATCGCCATATTTTGCCTGGGTCATGAGATTCTTCCTCCTATAAAAAATTAATAATATGTGACAGCTTGCGCTTTATATTTCTCATTTAGTGCAGTAATTTTATTTAGTCAATAGATATTTAAAAATTTTTTTTTATATTGACCCTGAATAAATCTTGATTTCTATTCATATATAATTAAATCTTTAATTAAGGAGAGAAGATAAGATATATTAAGTATATATATGAAGAAATTATTATTCTTATTATCTATATCTCTTATTCTTTCAGGATGTCATATCCCATCTCAGGTTGCTATGGAAGGCGTAGGTGGTAGAAATGCCTATAATATTGAAGTGCAAAAGACAAATGCTGAAGAGATGCTTTTAAATTTGGTAAGATTAAAATATTATGATTCTCCTTTTTTCTTGGAAGTGTCGAATGTAACTACATCATTTACTTATAAAAACTTCCTTGGGGCCGCTTTGCCTATTCCAGGTATTAATCAGCTTAATCCTTTTAGATTAGGCGGAGAAACTTCATGGCAAAACCAGCCAACTATACAATATTCACCTTTGGAAGGACAGGAATTTGCCAATCAATTGATGCAGCCATTGGAATTGAGTACAATTCAGATGGCTATTTATTCTGGATGGGACATCGATCGGGTTTTTAAGCTTGTTGTACAAAGTTTTAAAGAACTCTACAATGCTCCCAGAGGAACAGGGCCTGTTCCTATGGATACGCCCCAGTATAAGGAATTTTATGAAGTGATAGGCCTCCTTAGACAGCTGCAGTTAAAATCTATGCTGCAGGTAGGTTTAAAAGAGGAAAATGATAATAATGGCGCGATAGATGGCGGAAAGAATAATGATAATAAAAAACAGATTTTGCAATTAGCTTTTAGTTCACATTGTGAGGAAGGAAAGGCAATTGCAAAAATCTTAGACCTTCCGGAACCTAAAAATGGAAAATATATAGTATCTGTACAAGCAGGTTTTGATGAAAAAGGACAAGTGGGAATATTACCCCGTTCCATACTTTCCTGTATGTATTATTTAAGTCAAAGCGTTGAAGTTCCCTGTAAAGATGCAAAATTGCATAAAGCATCAGGTTCAAGTACATCTGAAGAAGAGATCTTAGAATGGAATAGCGTTATTGAAAATTTAATGAGGATTTATAGCTCTTCCAATAAGCCTAAAGATGATGCTTATGTTTCTATTAAATATAGGGACAGCTGGTTTTATATTAAAGATAATGACTTAAGCTCTAAAAGAACCTTTATGCTTTTATTAGAGTTTTATAATTTACAGTCTGGAAGAAGGGGTAATAATAGTAGAGGACCTATTTTAACACTGCCTATAGGTATTTGATAAGGAGAATAATATGGCATATGTGGATTTGTTAACAGTAATAGTAGCTGCAATAATTTTTGTAATTATCAGCTCTTTTTGGCATTCATCTTTTATGTTTAAAAAAGTTTTGATGAAACTTAAAAATAATAATCTTCCCAAAAAACCTGGCAGAAAAAAGAAGTTAAAACCAATTAGAAAAATCAAATATTTATATGATTTTTTAATATGCCTTGTTATTGCATATGTTTTATCTCTTTTAGAAATATTAGCAGGGGTTGTTTCTTTTTGGGATGGTGTCTTATTTGGATTTATTATTTGGCTGGGATTTATTGGAACATTCCAAATGTTTCAAGTTGTTTTTGACAGGAAGCCATTTAAATTATTTATCATAGAAAATGGATTATATTTATTAAATCTAATGATTATTGGCGGGGTTTTAGCAGGATAGTCAATATCCTTATTCGACAATCTCGGATGTCCAATAAAGCTTATTAATATATGGGTATTTTGTTATAAAAATATAATTCAATATCCATATCAAATCCGATAGGCTTTTTCGATAATATTGTTTGTATATACTCTTTGTTAGAGAGCTGATCGGTATCAGAGTTTTCATCTATTATTTTAGGATTTATTATCACTCGAAAAGGATATCTGTTTTTTAAAAAACTATCATAAGTCTTTTGAAGGTCTAACGAACCATGATGGCTAATTATTAATATTTCAGGATCGTTTAATTCTTTTAAAAATTGAGTTGCTTCTATGTTTTTTAATTGAATCGGTGCTTTTGAAGGTTTAACAATATAAGAGATAGGATCGAAAATTTTTTGTAAAAAAGTGCTTTTATTATATATTGAAAAAAACATTGATGAAAATAAAGTTGTAATAATAAAAGTTATAAAAAAAATAGATGATCGTTTCATTTCTTCCACCTTGTTATTACTAGTAATTGAAATGAATTAATTTTGCAACAATTCATTTAATGGTTTTTTTTGATAATTAAAAATTTATTGACAGAGATTTGAAATAATTATAGATATAAAAATTTAAGGGGAAGGATAATATTATGGATAAGAGAGCACAAAAGAACTATTTAATTATTACTGCTTCTGGCGGGAATGGGCTTTTACAGGCTGCAAAGGCTGAAAAGACATTGATTTTGAAAAAGGATCCCAATGCTAGGATCATACAAAAAGATATGATGCTGGACTGGTTAAAATCTACCATTGGCAGGTTTGGTGTTTTGGCATGGAACGGCGCTCAAAAAACAGGCAGTATTTTTTCCCAAGAAATATTAGTTAGCTGTCAAAGATTGGCGGATTCATTTTTTTGGCCTCAAATTTTTCTAAAAACCTTAAATACTCTTTTTAAAGAAAAGATAGATTTTATAATAGATACACAGCCTATAGGCACCTCAGCAATCATTAAAGCTATAAGATGTTATGATCTATTTGTTAAAAAGAATATAATTCTTGAGAAGATTCTTGTTGATCTGCCGACTGAGAAATCAAAGCATTTCTTTAGAAGTATTAAGAAATTATCCCAGAACGACCGAAAAAGAATTAAGGTACATTCAATAGAGCCTTTATTGGAAAATGGGGAAACAGAAGAGGACTTTTGGCAGAAGCATTGCAAATTGTCTACAAATGAGATTAGCTATGATCGTTTTCCAATTAGGGAGTCTTTTCATGTTTATGCAAATAAAAATATTCAAGATGAAAATGATTTTGTAATAAATACAAGAGTTGAAAACGAACATGAGGTTCAATTTATTCAAAATATATTAAAGAAAGGACCTATCGAATTTCAAAAAAATGAAGAGGGCTTTCAATTTAAAATTGAAAAAGAGGATTATTTGGTAAGTATTGTATTAGGCTCTCATCCCTCAATGAGATCTACAGTCAAATATGTTGAAAACATGATCAAATATGTGAAAACTCATTATAATCAGAATAAGAACATTCATTTATTTGTATTTTGCTCATCTGTAAAAGAAGGTTTATTTGAAAAGATTGAAAAGCTTATTGAAAAAGATGATCTTTATCCCTCTAAACTTTCCGTTATACCTATGTCTTTTCAGGAAGAAGATGTTATAGCGCCTCTTTTTTATAGAAGTAATATTACTGTAACCCGTTCGGGAGGGCAGACAGCTATGGAATTAATGGCTGTTGCTTCTGGAAAAATATGTATCCATTCTGAATGTAAGCACGAGAATCCAACCTTAGATCAATTATATAAAGGGATTCCTGTTTGGGAATCGGGAAATGCCCGTTATGTAAAAGAAAAAGTAATGGGAGAGATTATCACTCCTGAAATCTTTTTTGATCTTTGCAGAGAGGTTATTTAATAATTTTATGTTGAGATTGATTTTTAAAAATTTGTACCGAAATAGTTGGAAAGACTCTAATTTTATCCGAGTTTTAGATATTTAAAAAAAAAGTTATTTGAAAGTGTAAAGATTAAAAATCTTCTGTACTAGCTTTAGTAATTGGGAGCTAGTTTTATGAATGGTTATGCAAGAAGTCTAATGTTTTCTTTAATTTCAAAATAAGTAAAAAAATATTGTACTTTTTGAAAAAAAATAAACTAGTGAGCCTCTTGCAAAAGTCTAAGCAATTTTTGTTCATAACTCAAAACTCATGATT
>CAYNVX010000116.1:0-4632 GCA_964400755.1 uncultured bacterium
ACTCATTAAGTTTATCTACAGGAATCCCATAATAGGGCATAATTTTTCTCCTTTTGTTTTTTCTATATTAAAAAATAAGTTCCGTGTCAAGCTCTTATTTCTAAAGATTTAATGCTATAATGGTCTCAAAAATTTAGACTAGTGTTTAAGCCAAGAGTCTTTATTATGAAAGGGGCAAGGTCAGAGGATATCTATCCCAAAAGATATGAGAGACTAAAAGATGTTCGCCAAGGACTGAAAAACTATTTCGAATTTTATAACGAGAAATGTCCTCATCAAGGATTGGAATATCGAATACCGGCAGAGGTATATTTTGAAAAATTGATTTATAACTCGCCACGGAGCTCTTCCTCCATGGGCGAATGAGTTACTTCTTATGGAGGGGCTTTGCCCCTTGAACTCCATAGAAGGGCTTAAGAAGTTAGATAAGATAACTGAAGTTTATAAGTTTTGATTTTGTAATTTTTGGTCTTGACACTTGGGACCACTATACATTTTAACTTAGCCCTTATATTTAAATAATCAATCCTTTACAAAAAATTAACATTGTTTCATAAAGTTTTTCATCTGTATTTAAGAGGTATTTTATGTTGAGAAGTTTTATAATCGGAATATTGTTATGTTTTTGTAATTTATATTCTAATGAACAGAACATCAAAGAAGATGAATCAATTAATTTATCTTCTAAATCAAATAATATAGAATTAACAGACATTTCAAACTTGTATATGGAGGATTTGATAGAAACATTAAATTTTGAAATAATGGATTATGTTATTGAAAAAGAATTATTCTATGAAGATGAATTAATTAATCATATAAAAAAATATATACCAGATTTTGATGTATTTTATAATACACATTCTAAATTAATACTTTCTTATTATCCAACTTGGGTCATTTTGGGCGATGTTGAATTAACTAAAAAAGATATAAATAAATACCTAGAAAAAGTGTTAGATTTTCGGGATTTTTGTAATCAATTAACTTCAAAAAACTGTGATTATTCTAAAATGGCATTTAGAAGAGAAATATTATTAAAAATTTTAAAAATCCTTCATTATAAAAAAGACTATGAGAAAATCGAAAAACTGTTTTTGGATAAAAATTTTGGTTTTGAAGCATGGAAGGATAAAGCTCTCTATTATTTAGTTGAGTTTAGTCTTAGAAATTATGATTCAATTAAAGCTAGAATGTATGCAGATAAAATGCAATTTGGTAATGAACATTTAAAAGCTTTAAATAAAATAGCTTTGTATTATGGTATTAATAATAAAAATCTCGATAGTATATTGGAACTATATTCTCCTTATAAAAGGCTTTATGAACTTCCTAATGCTAATTTTATTTGCAATCTATTATTGGGCCTTTATGAAACATCAGTGACAAGTTCTTCTTGTCCATTAGGAACAATATTTGAAGCTTTTATAATAAGTGGTAGAGATTATGAAATATATGATTTACTTGAAAATTTTAGTTTGAAGTTCCAGACAAATAATTTAGGTATTAGTCATCCCATGCTATTAGAACCTATTGATAATTATTTAGATTTTTCACTTACTAATAGGTATAGAATGATATTTAAAGAATATCTAAATTTCTATGAATTATTATATCAACATAAACTAACTGAAGCTGAGGATATAATATATAGTGAAAAAAATCACTTCATTTATTTTAAGAATTATCAGTTAGTTTTAAGGTTAATGAATGAATATTATAAAAAAGGTATAATTTATGAGATTGAAAGAATTATGGATGGTTTTGAATTATTTAAAACCGCAGAATTTTATCCTTTCATTGTATATTTATATTCAAAAAAACAAGATTTTAAAAATGCTGAAAGATTATTCTTTGATTATGAATATTATGTAGAAAATAAGTCGAATTATGATGATATACAAAATCCAGAAATAAGTAATAAAAAAGATGAAAATGAAGAAGATGAGGAAATTACAAAAGAAAGTATAGTTCATTATAAGCTTTTGAGCGCCCTTTTAATTTGTAGAGAAAAAGAAAAAGCCGGCTTAACTCAATAATTTTCATGTTAAAGGATATAACTATCATGAATATGTTATACTAGCGTCGGCATGAAACATTGAAATAATTTCTTACATGAAATCTAGGTCTTGACTTATCATGTCTCGATTGCCTTACAATGGGAGGGGCTAAGATGATCAAGATTACAATTCCACCCGAAGAACAAAGAAAACTAGCTAAGCTTCGCTACCTGCATCCGAGTAGGATAGTCCGACGTCGGCTTACGATTCTTCATTTCAAATGTCTCAATCACGCTCATGGAGAAATCGCAAAACTTGCAGGAGCTTCTTCTACTATGATCACTACAGTACTAAAGCTATATGCTGAGCAGGGTTTAGAGGGAGTAGAAAAATTCGATCATTTTATCCGCGTAAGCGATTTAGAAATGCACAGGGAAGCTATTTTAGAACATTTGCAAGAAGTTCCCCCTGCGACTGCAAAGGAAGCTATGGCAAGCATTCAAAAACTGACGGGAATTAAAAAAGGTGTCACCCAAACCAAAAGATTTTTGCACAAACATGGTTTCAAACCTCGCAAAACAGCGGCTGTCCCTGCAAAGGCAAATTTAGAAGTTCAAGAAGAGTTTAAAAAAAATTCTGGAGCCAAGACTCGAAGAAGCAAAAAAAGGGAAAAGACGATTATTCTTCATAGATGCAGCACATTTTATTCATGGAGCATTTTTGTCCATTCTATGGTCCGTGAAACGAATATTTGTAAGAGCAAATTCGGGGAGAAGTCGTCTGAATGTGCTGGGTGCAATTGATGCTGTCACAAAAGAAATGGTCTACCTGACAAATACTACCACAATTAACGCATGGAGCCTTGTAGATCTTTTTCGTAAACTTAGAGAATTAAATTCAAATGAACCGATTACTTTAGTATTGGATAATGCTAAATACCAACGATGTTATATTTCGCAAGCGGCAGCAAAAATGCTAAACATAGAACTCCTGTTTCTGCCCCCATATTCACCAAATTTAAATTTGATCGAGAGAGTTTGGAAATTCCTAAGGAGTAAATGTTTAAATGCAAAATATTATGCTACTTTTGCAGAATTTATTAAGGGTGTCGAGGATTGTATTGAGAAATTTCAAGGGACTTTTCAAGAAGAGCTCAATTCACTCTTGACTTTGAATTTTCAAACATTGCCAAAGGTTCTGTGAAATCAAAGTTTCATGCCGACGCTAGTATATCTTTTTCAATCTAAATTATGAGCTTTTTGTTAAAAAAAATCACTTTTTCTCGCCAATTATAATAGACCAGTTGCCTAAGGATTTTTTAATTTTTATGTTGCTAAACCCAACTTTTTTTAAAAGATCCTTAATTTCAGATCTACTAAATTGTTGTCCTTGTGTCCATACCATCATTTTCATATTATATGCAGCGGTTAATAATGGACCAGTTTTTTTGTCATTAAATAACATTTCATGAATAATTATTTTTCCATTTTTTTTAAGAGAACAAAAACATTTCTTAGCCAAATATAAACATTTATCTTTGTCCCAATCATGAAAAATATCTCCCCAAAAATAAACATCACCTATTGGAAATTCATCCTTCCACATATCTAATTTATTTACTTTAATACGACTTTCTAAATTAAAATCAGCTATATATCTCTTAGTAAATGGAAGTACTGATTGCCTATCACATACAATTCCTTCAATGTGTGGATTGTTTAAACATACAGCAATTGTGTGAATTCCTGATCCTCCTCCGATATCAATGATTTTTTTATGTTTTAAAAAATTAATTTTACTAGACCAAAAAAAGGCGGGATTAAAAGCTTTTTGGTGTAAAGATTTAATAAATTTTTCTGTATTACAAAGACTGTCTTTTTCAAAAAAAAGTTCTTTGCCATTATTTACTTGCGACTTATTCGTTAGTATCGCCTTCTTTATGTTTTCATAATTCATAATATTATTTTCTTGAACAAATAGCTCAAAAACATCTCCATAATAGCTTTTCTTAGTTTTATCTAAAAAAACTTTACCTAAAGGACTTAAACAATAAAATCTATGATTTTTTTGGATTAATTTTAAAACACAAGCGCAAGATATTAATGCTTGTACGGCTCTTTCACTTAATTTAGTTTCGACTGATAGGTCTTTGATTGTCATTGATTTTTTGTTGAGCAACTCAAACAAACCTAATTGATAACAAATTAATATTCCATGACCAACAAAAATTTGTCCAGTGATTAATTGTAATTTTTCATCTGAAAAAAGAAGATTTTTATTCATATTATCAATGAAGAGTATAAACTTTTTAAAAGCATATTTTATAAAACATTATATTTTTAAATAAAAAAATCAACTACTCAGCAAATTGGTTGGTTCAGTTTAATAAGAAGCATTATAATAAAAGCAACGTTGTATGATTCCAAAGAATTAATGTTTTTTACTAAAAAAAAGTTTATATAAAATATTTGCTTAAGCTACTATTAATTTAAGCATAAATAGCTAGTAAAATGCAAGAAAAATTTAATAATCAAACCATTTTTAATAAAAGAAAAAATTCTGCAATTTTAATTTTTTCAATATTTACTGTTCAACTTGTCACATCGGTTATAATTTATTATCTTTATCTTAT
>CAYNVX010000117.1:0-4561 GCA_964400755.1 uncultured bacterium
TTTGATTTTTTTTTAGAAGAAAATCAGCTTATTTCAGACTTTTGCAAGAGGCTCTATAGAAAAAGATTTAATAATTCCTTTAATCTATAAAGAATAATTTTTTGTGCGGAGGTTAAAAAATGAAAAAATGGATAGCTCTTTTTCTATTAATGACATCAACATTTGTATATGCCGGCCCGATTGGCAATCCTTCTGTTCCAGAAATTATAGAAGAAGGTTTTATGATTTCTCCCGCAGCGGGAGCTAGTGTAAGGGTAGGATATGAGGGTAATTTCGTATCTGATGCCAGGCTAACCCAATATAGAGAAGGGAGAGGCCGTGTTGATGAATTTCAGTTAGATATTAATTCCGGTACCTTAACTTTAAATGTATTAAACCGAGTTGATTTTTATGGGGTATTAGGGGCTTCTAGAATTAAATCTAACTGGAGATTTGAAGTTAATAATGTTGAATCAAGAATAGAAACGGAAACGAATTATCGACTGGCTTGGTCAGCGGGAACAAACATTGCTTTATTAACTTGGGGCAACACAGCATTTGGAGCGGGTGGAAGATATACCTATACTGATCCCTCTATATCATGGCTGACAAGCAATGGTGTGCCTATTAATAATGTCAGGACTACCATTAAATTTAGGGAATGGCAGGGGAATCTAGGTTTTTCACACAAGATAGACATTTTTATACCATACATTGGTGTGAAATATTCAAATGCAAAAGCTAGAATTATTGATGCTGACACAATAATTGCTAATAACGGCGATGCGTCGGATCATATGAAACGAAACTATCATTTTGGACTATATTTAGGATGTACTCTTTCTAACGCTAAGTTATTCATGTTGAATTTGGAAGCTAGATTAATAGATGAGGAAGCGTTTACAATATCTGGCGATATTAAGTTCTAAACTTAAAGATCACTATTGTTAAAGAAAGTCAATCACCCCTCTCTAAAGGGAGAGGCTTGATCTGTGAGGATCAAGGGCAACAGGTTGATTAGGGAGCAAAAAGGAAACTTTATGCAGAAGTTATTAGTAGAGTTAAAGAACACACCAGGGAATGTACAATTGCTCCTAGTTTCCTGCTCTGTAAGTTCCTCATTAAACAGAGAGGAAACTCTCAGAGTGAAGGACAAAGTACTGGCTAATAACAATCCCGAAGGAGTTCATTCCCAGGATGCAGGGAGGCCATTAAAGCCATTTATGCATGCACTTTTAATTAATATGGTGGAGAAAGTTTTTAACTTCGGAAATCTAATATGGAGGACGGCAATTCCTCCCCTTTCTAAAGGAAGGGGTCTCCTTACCGATGCAAGATGAAATTTAAATTTACTCTTTTTTTTCTAATATTTTCCCTTAATTATCTTCAGGCGGGCCCCGTTGGGAATCCTGCCGCGCCATCTATTATACAGGAGGGGTTGATAATTTCCGACAAAGCCTTCATGAATTTAAGAATGGGGATAGAGTTTTATTATGTTTCAGATGAAGCGATGCGATTTACAAAAGAATTTAAAAATTTAGATTTTGATTTAAATACGATGGGGCTTTATGCCAAGTCGGGTGTTATTACATTTAATTTTAAAGAGCGGCTTGATGTTTATGCAAATATTGGCTCTTGCAAGATGGAATCTTCTTTTTCCAGGTTGAATAATTTATATAAAGCAAAGAGTAAAGAGGATGTTTTATATAAGGTGGGAGCTAAATTAGTTTTATTAGAAATGGGAAAATTTGTTCTGGGGGCGGATGCGAAGTATTTACGGTTTAAACCTAAGACTCAATATTTATTACAGAATGAAAGTGTAATAAAAAAGGAAAATTTCAAATTTTTCTTAAGGGAATGGCAGATAGCGATAGGAATTTCAAGGCCGATGACACTTTTTTCACCATATTTAGGATTAACGGTAAGGAATACGAAAGCTAAGTTCAAATATGTTCCTTTTTATCATAACAGGGTTTTAGAGCTGAAATATGAAAGAAGAGAAGGTCTTTATTTAGGAACTTCGTTGTCGATGGGCTCTAATATATTTTTAAATGGAGAGATAAGGTTGATCAATGAAAGATCGGTGGTTATCTCCGGAGATATTAGGTTTTAAGGATTAATATCAAATTCTCGTATAAATTTTTTGCAAAAAAATTGATTTTTCATTTAATCTGTTTCTTCACAAATTTAGAGAATAATAATGAAAAAGCTATTTTTAATATTAATAATCTGCGCAATTTCAATTTCAATTTTCGCTGAAGAAGATCATTTTGAAGGAAAGCAGGAAGATTCGGAAATGGAAGCTCTACGCAAATGGATAAGAGAAAAGAGGATGATCACCATTAAGGAAATAGGCGGGGATCTATCTTTGAGTGGAGAAGTTCGAGTTGAGATGCAGGACTTTAATGAAAAGAAAAATGGAATCAGACAAAGAGGGGCTAGCGGGGCAATACCTAAGCCGGATGTAGCATATGATATTGAAGTAAATTTAATGTTGGACTATCACACAGAAAGAACATGGGCCTCAGTAAAGCTAGAATTTGACAATGACATGGGTATTGATAGCGGAACGACGAATCATTTAGCCGTAGAAAAGGCATATTTTGGAGGTAGGGTGATAAATGGCGAGACCTTTACATTTGACATTGAAATGGGCCGCAGATTTTTAGACAACGTTTTTGAATCGAAAGTAGAATTTGGAAGTTTATTCGATGGAGCTCTATTCAAGTTTTCAAAAGCATATGATTCTATAGGAAACTTTTATGTAAATACCGGAGTTTTTATAATAGATGATTATAGGTCGCAGTATGGCCAGGTTGCTGAGATGGGCTTTTTACAAATTATGAACACAGGTTTTTTTGTAAAATATTCATTTATTAACTGGAAAAAGAAATTTTCAGATCCTGCAAGGGACCGGCGCTTTAGTTTTGGAGTATCGCAGGCGACAACTGGATTTCAAGGGACCATATGGGGAAAATTTTGTAAATTTTATGCAGCAGGGTTATATAACCATTTTGCAAAAACTACCGTTGTAACAAATTTTCAGAAATATCCTTGGGCTTGGTATACAGGCTTTTCAGTAGGAAGGATATTTAAAGCGAAAGATTGGGCTTTGGATGTAAACTATCAATATGTAATGCCACAAGCTATTCCGGATTTTGATGTAAGCGGTATTAAAAGAGGGAACGCTGCCGGTGTTGGCCTTTATACAGCTAATATTAATGGAACAGGTGCGCTGATGGTTGATTCAAAAGATCCCGTTGGAAGCTGTAACTATCAAGGCCTTCAGTTTGAATTTTTATATGCAATTACGGACAATCTTACATTATTGGAAAATTTCCAGATTTCAACGAATCAAACAAATAATGTTGGACCTGAAATGAGATATAAAAAGTTTGAAATAGAATTTATTTACGCTTTCTGATTTTTGGGTGTAGAGAAATCAAAGAAAATATTTTTTCCATTTCTTATAACATTGAGGTAGGATATTTGTTCTATATAGTGATGTCCGTAAGTGCTTTTCAAAAAGATCTTCAAATCTTTTTCCGTATAGGATTTATCTAAAAACAGACAAGCAAAATGTATTCTTCTTTTTATTTTATGGACTTTCATAAAAAGCTTTCTTATTGAGCTTTTCTTATTTTTAAATTTTCTAGTTAAATGTATCGAATTAAAAATTCCGCTAACGTAGGGGAATTGTTTAAATTGGTAACCTGAGCGGAATATTTTCAAATTAGGCAGGAATGAATAAAGCAAAATAGCATAGAGCCAGCTTCCGTTGATTAAAAGAATATAAGAGGTAGATGAGGGGATATTGTTAATTTTAAGATTATAATATTTTAAGAGCACTTTTCTGCTAATATATGAGAAGAAGGGCTCTGACATCCTTCCTGTAATAACAATTGTAAAAGCAATAGTAATAATTCCAACAACAACGAAGCCTGTAGCAGAAGTTAAATTAAACTCACTGCCTATAAGATATAATAAAAATGAAGCAAAAAGCACGCCCAAGAAGCTTAAGAAATTGGAAGCGGCAATAATTCTGCCTCTTTTTTTATCTGGGCTGGAAACTTGAATAAAGGCATCGAAAGGAACGATAAAGAACCCTCCGCAAAAGCCTAATATGATAAAAAGAATTATTGAAGCGGTAAGTGATTTTGCAAATAATCCCAGAATGATTAAAAAGAACCCTAAGAAAAAGCCGGCTGCGCAGGCAAGTCCGGGTTCTACTCTATCTCTTGATATTTTACCGGCGAGAGTTGAGCCCGTTGCAATACCTATAGCAGTTGTTAGAAATAAATAGCCGCCGCCTACTTCGCTCAAACCTAGGGATTGAATAGCATAGGGAATAGTATTTAATTGTGTGAATCCTCCCATAAATAAAAAGAAAGCCGATCCAAAAACAGAGGGGAGCAGATATTTCCTTTTTGAGGCCATAATTAATGATTTGTGTATTTCATACAAAAAGAAAGGATGAATTTTCTTTTTGGAGCCTTTAGGATGTGTTTTAGTAATGCCTATGCTTGTAAAAAATCCGCAAAGTGCAATGAAGACGCATGAGTATCCGACAATCATAAAATTT
>CAYNVX010000118.1:0-4532 GCA_964400755.1 uncultured bacterium
GGTTATTAGCTTAGCTTTTATGATTTTTGGTCTTGACACTTCAGACCACCTCACTGACTAGCATTTAATTTTCTATTTAATATGGGGCGACCGAGAGTGAAATCAAAGATATTAGTTATGAATTTACCAGCTGATTTTACTTGTGACTGTAAATAATTATTATTACTTGTTAATGATGTATTAAGTGTTATTGAACTCATGTAATTAACCTTCATTATTTTTTTGTGAACATAATTATAACTAAGGTGATTATCACAAGTATAGTAAAATGAAAACTATACCGTTCGGGAACGAAAATTCCTAATCTTTCCTAAAAAGCCCATAAAATTCATTTTATAGACTTTAACAAAAAAATTTGAATATTTATATTCGTTTCTTTAAATTTAACAATCTTGAAATTAAAAAGACAAAAATGAAAAAGGCAGTTAAGGTTTTTTCCTAACTGCCTGATAATCTGAACTCCGAGTGCAGGATTCGAACCTGCGACCAATTGATTAACAGTCGATTTTAATACAATTATTCACAATAGTCAGCAATATATAACAAAATAATAATTAAATAGTTAAGTAAAATTTTTATATTGTAGTTTTTTGTAAAAAATTGTGATTTTTTGTTGGCAAGTGGGTAAAGAATGTGAAAAAATTAAATAAAGAAATATCTCCTTTCTTTTAATTGATCCAAATCAGACCGAAAAGTCGAAGATGCGTTCATATTAACAATGCTTAAAATTGTTGGCATATGCATTGTTGAGCTTAGAACCTGATTATTACTTTTTTTACTTAATTCCCAAAGAGTAATTTTATTAAAAAGTTCAGACTTTTCATTTAGAAATTTTCTAATTAAATTCTTGATAAACTCATAGATAAAATTTCCATAATCAAAAGTCTCTTCAGCAGTGGGAATATATCCTTTATGTATCACGTTATTCCGAAACTCTTTTCTATTATCTGGAAAAGGTTCAATTTCTCTAAATTCATTAAAATATAAAAACAAAAATGCTCCATATTGTCGTTCAGATTGGTTTTTTACATGTTTCCATATTGTATCGAAATTGTTCATTTCTTTATTATTGTTTAAATATAAAATCTTTATACAAAACTCTAAAAACCTTTCAAATGCCGCTGTAAAACTGCTCACTGATTCAAAATTATAGCCATCTAAAAAAGATAAACAGCCTGTTTCAAAAAGTATTTCAAATTTTGGATTTTGTAAGTTAACTTTAGTTTTATGATGTTCAGGGCATTCAATATTATATGATCCATCATTATTTAATTCTCGTATCATAATAGTTTTTGAAGGAATACCTTTTTCAACAAAACATTGCATACAAGTTATGCCATTTATTTTAACCATTTTTATTCTCTAAATATGTATTAATACATAAAAAAATTATACCGTTTCTTCCTCTTAAAATATAGAAAAATCCTGTTGTAACCCTTTGGCATTTTTAGTAGCATGTTAGAGCTTATGATAAAAACTACTAGAAGATAAAATGATTAATCCTATTCTAGATAAATTTGATAAAGAAAAATATAAACAATATAAGGAGCTTTTCTATTCACGTTATATAGAACTGCATGAAATGGCTTTAATGCTCACTGGTCACAAATTTACTTCATCCTTGAATATTCCTAAAAAATATCATGAAATAGTTTCTCGCAAGCAACTTTATACATATATATCTCAAAATACTGCTCCTGAAAAACCATTAAAATTTAATCAATTATTAGATGTCTTAAGTAAATATACTAAAGATAAGAACAATAGAGATATTGAAAATCCTGTAAATTATTCAATAAAAGGCCTTCATTATTTAAAAAAATGCTTCAACTATACTTATCTTAAAAAAGATGAAGAAGATTTTATAAATGACGATCTTGAAGAACAAGATAAAGATTGCTTCTATATTGAACTTAATAAAGATGATGATAAGTATAACTTTTTTGAACAACCCCATTTAATATTTTTAGCTCACCCTATAGCTATTATTCGAGACCTTTGTAATGAAGGTTTTATTTTACCTCTTGAACTACAAGACTTAATAGGATTAAGGCAATTCCCTTACCAAAAAAAGGTATCGATTACAGTAGAACGGCATCTTAGAACTCAGGCAGTTGCACTGGTCTTATTTATCATATCAGGTAATAAGATGGGCATTGAAGATATTTGCAATAATTCTATCATGATAGAAATGAATTCGGATTTTTATTTTAGAAAAGATAATGAAAACCCCTCTAGAGACAAAAGGCATTCTGAATTAAATACTGTTAGAAATCTTATTAGCAAAATTATCAAAACAAAGCGTGGCAATAAAACCAATGATCACAAAAATTCCATAAAAGCTTTGAATAATCAATATAAAAAGACACCTTTCCTTAAATCCAGTTCAAATAAAATTGCAACACCAGATTATAATAAAATAAAACCGCTTCCCAATGTCTTTGAAATAATAGACAAAAAAAAATATATCGATTTTCCAAGGTTTAATATAGTAATGAGTACATGGGATGCAATGGTTGAGAATGGTTTCATTTCAATCAACATTTTTTGTTCATTAGCTTTGAATTATTTTAAAGATGCAAAATATGAATTAGGTCTTATGTATCCTGACAGCATACCGTTTGGAACTATCTACCACAAAAAACTTGATAACTTTTTATATGAACAGAACTTGCAATGTTCTTAATACTAATTAGTTAAATTACCCATTTTTTTATTTTTTTTATTTTTTTTCTTGGGTTTTTCTATTTATCATATTTTGATTTTATAGAGCTCAAATTTGTTAAAAATTGGAGCTTTTATGACAATTCAAGAAAAAATATCTCGTTATGTTAGCGTAAAACAACTGGCAAATCTATACCCAGCCTTTTCTGAAGGTTCTATTCGATGGATCCTTTTTCATAGGGAATATAACGGTGCATCAAATTTTGTTATCAAGATAGGAAAAAAAATAGTTATAGATCTTGAAAAGTTTGATTACTGGCTTAACAAAAATTTAACCGAAAAAAATTAAAAATATAAGAGGAAAATATATGAAAAATAAAATAATAGAATCACCAAATTCTAAAGAAACTGAAATGATGGTTTTAGGATGCATGTTTAATAATGAAGATAGTTTTAATATCTCTGTTAACAGCATAGTTGATCAAGATTTTTTTTATAGAGAACATAAAATCCTATTTAAAGCTTTTAAAGAAGCTTACAAAGAGAATAAGCCTGCAGACGTTCATCTAATTGCAGAAAAGCTTAAACAACAAAGCAAATTAGAAGAAATCGGCGGTATCTCTTATTTAATAGAACTTGCACAATATGCAGGAACATCCGCTTCTATTGAAGAATATATTGATATTCTAAAAGATTATTCTACTAAAAGAAAGCTATTAGATATTTCTTGTGAATTACAACATCAATTAAATGAACAAACAGATTCAAATAAAATTATTCAACAAATTTTGGAAACGCTTCAAAGAAATAATGAACATAAAATTAATAAAGAAAAACTTCATTTTCTTGATGAATTTGATGAAAACTACCTTTTTAAAGAACCTCCTAAAAAACAAATGCTTTTGGAATATATAAATGAAAGAGGAACTCAACAAGGGTTTCTTCCAAAAGGAATAGTAGCAATGCTTGTTGGCGCTGGAGGCAGTGGAAAATCTCATCTCTTAAGCCAACTTACTTTAGCAATAGCTACAGGCATACCCTTTTTAAATAACTTTATTTATCACAAAAAAGGAAACGTTTTTATAGGATTAGGAGAAAATCAATATGAAGACATCCATCGACTATTATATAAATCAGCTAAAAACTTAAGAAATCAAAACACAGAGACTTCTAAAGAACTTCTTCTTGAAGCCCGTAAACGAATAGCAGTGTTTTCATTTTGTGGACAACAGGCTGCATTTATTGTTGATAAAAAACCAAGTCTTTATTTTCGAAGATTGAAATGGCAACTAATAAATAGTGAGCCGAAAGATGGATGGGATTTAATAATATTAGACCCGATATCAAGATTGCTAGGAGCTGATGCAGAAATTGATAATTCTTCGGCAACACAATTTATCGCCTTACTCGAAGAACTTACTATAGACTTATCGGGCAATCCAACAGTTCTTTTTGCTCATCATGTAAATAAAACAGCTATTAGAGAAAAAAGTGACCAAACTCAATCAGCAGCAAGAGGTTCATCGGCTTTAACAGATGGAGTTCGTTGGCAGGCAAATTTAACCCAACAAGCGTCTAAAGAACCTGACATTACTGATATTTCAATATTAAAAATTACTAAATCTAATTTCACAGCTATTCATGAAGCTATATTTCTTCAAAAGGATTATGAAGGATTTATCGAACCATTTAATGAAGATAAAACTAAAGAAGAACCTGAAAATGAATCCTTATTTAAGTAATGATACAATGGAGAAAAAACAAACAGAGCTTATTATAGAGACCTTTGGTTTTAAAATAAGCTCTGTAGATGAAGAAAAATATGAAATAACGTTTGGAGAAAAAATTCTTATACTTGCAAATAAATT
>CAYNVX010000119.1:0-4523 GCA_964400755.1 uncultured bacterium
GCTTATCTCAGATTTCTTTTTTTGAAAATTTTGCCTATTTAGAAAAGGAAGGTTTTTTTGAAATCCCTTTTTCTTTTAAATTTCCCGAGCGTTATGAAAAAGAAAAAGAGATTCCTCTCTCTCAGGAGTCTTTTTTCATAAATTATGAGCTGGATAGATTAAAGCCTTTTATTATTTCAATTAATCATAAGCTGAAAAAACCAAAAGAATTGAATTTAAGAATAATATCTATTGCCAAAGAAAAAATAAAAAATAGGCAGATTTGGCTAGCTGATCTTGTTTATGAATCAGAAATCGGCAAGGTTCATGCGGTAGAGGTTTGCAGAGCTATCCAAAAACAGAAAAAGTATCTTTTTTCAGATGCAGGGCTGATCATTTTAAAAGAGCCTAGATTTAATTGGTTAAAGGCTCTGACCAAAAGGGGCATTCATAGAAATAAAGATCTTTTAAGGCTAAATACACTCGAATGGATAAGGCTTTGTATTTTTGAAGATCTTCAAGCCCCAAAGGGTAAATCAAAAGAGGCTTTAGAGACGCAAAAATTATTCGAAGAGCTGCAGACTTTAGAGACAGATAAAATACTTGATATTTCTCTTCTGCAGTCTAAGCTTCGCCCCTATCAGGAGATTGGTGTTAATTGGCTCTGGTTTTTATATTGTCATAATTTGTCAGGCATGCTCTGTGATGATATGGGATTAGGCAAAACACATCAGGCTATGGCGCTTATTGCAGCGGTATTTAAACGGGAAAATTATAAATTCTTGGTTGTATGTCCAACTTCGGTAATATATCACTGGGAAAACCTCTTAAAGAAATTTCTGCCCTCTATCAAGGTTTATGTCTATCATGGGTTTTCAAGGAAGTTAGAGGATTTTGTCGAAGATTATGATCTATTGCTAACTTCATATGGTATTATAAGATCAGAAAAGGAGATCCTTAAGAAAATCAAGTTCGAACTTGCCATTTTCGATGAAGTGCAAATAGCAAAAAATCAGAATTCTCTTACACATAAAGCTTTGAAAGATATTCATGCAAGCATGAAACTGGGCCTTACCGGAACGCCGATTGAGAATAGATTAAGAGAGTTAAAAACTCTTTTTGATTTAATAATTCCTAATTACTTTCCATCTGAAAATTCTTTTAGAGAATTTTTTATAAATCCCATAGAAAGAGAAAATGATGATAATCAAAGAAAGCTTCTTTCCAAGCTGATCAAGCCTTTTGTTTTAAGAAGAAAAAAAGAAGAGGTCTTGCTTGACCTTCCTGAAAAAATTGAAGAGATCTCATATTGTGATCTTTCCGAAGAGCAGATAAAAATTTATAATGAGATACTATCATCATCAAAAGAATCGGTTATTAAAGAGATTTCAGATGGTACCAAACCAATCTCTTATATTCATATATTTTCTCTATTAACCAAATTGAAACAGATCTGCGATCATCCTTCTTTGATTTTAAAAGATGTAAAACAAAGTAATAAACATCAGTCAGGGAAATGGGAGCTCTTTGTTGAGCTTTTAAATGAAGCGAGGGACTCAAATCAAAAAGTTGTTATCTTTTCCCAATATCTTGACATGATAGAAATTATTGAAAGATATTTGAAGAAAAGAAATATTGGCTTTGCTTCAATTAAAGGAGCTACGAAAAAACGCTTTTTAGAAATTAAAAGGTTTGCAGAAGATCCCAAATGCGAAGTCTTTGTAGCATCTCTTTTAGCTGCAGGGGTAGGTATTGATCTGACAGCCGGATCTGTTGTTATTCATTATGACAGATGGTGGAATCCCGCTAAAGAAAATCAGGCAACAGATAGGGTACATAGAATAGGACAGAATAGAGGCGTTCAGGTATTTAAATTGGTTTCAAAAAACACTATTGAAGAACATATTCATAGAATAATAGAAGGTAAAAAAGGGCTTATTGAAGAAATAGTAGGAAGGGATGAAAAGGATCAAATAAAAGTTCTTTCTAGAGATGAGCTGGTATCAATATTGAAACAGATCAATATTGATTAACAATCGCAAATATCTATTTCAAACTCTTCTTCATCTTCCGGATCTTGTTTATAATATTCTAACATAAATTTTCTTCCTCTTTGTTTACTTTTTTAAAAAGGTTATCCACCTAAATATCTTTCATCAAAATAGCGAAATAATTCGGGATGATTAGCAATTATATCAGCTGTTAAAGCTGCCATTTCTGCAACTTGAGCGGCTATTGACTCGGTACTGGATAGATCATCTAGATTAAGAGTATCTTGTGCGATAACATCAATAATCTCGATTTCAGGGTTTGCATTAGGGTCTAAAGTTGAATGTTGGGTAGTATGGGTATTATGATTTGTAACTGAATAATTTATTGGTGCTGCCATAATAGTTCTCTAATTGTATTATTGGTATTTATTATAGCATTAATTGAGATAGTTTAATATAATTAAAATTATTACTTACAATATTTGTAATTAATATATATTACCTTGATTGTCAATAAGATTTGCAAAAAAGCCGCTGCCGGCTGCCAGAAGAATAGGAGAGCACATTGCCGAAAAGGTCTGGGCAATTATCCCAAGAGCTAGTTTTGTAAAGGGAAGCTCTTTCATATAGCAAATCGAGCCGGAATATAATAAGAGTAAAAATGAAGGGGGAAGAAGAACATTTTTGAAAGTTCCTTTAAAATCAAACCTGCTTCCTAATAGATCGAGCCCTGATACAAGACCGATTCCGGCTGAAAAGAGTTCTATTGTTTTGCCGACCGGGAAATAGTTAGCCAATATATTGGAATTGTACTCACTAAACTGATTATGCCCATATGATCCCATTTTGAAGAGGCTATAGCAGATTCCTGAAAGGAAAATAGCTTCTGATATCAATGCGATATTTCGAATTGCATTTGAATGGGTTTCAATAAGTTCGTTCCAGTTGTTTAAGTCGAGCAAAAGGGTGATTCTCATAATAATTTTCCATATAGGCTTTTTAAAGTGCGAAAGCATAATCTATATATAGAAAAAATTTAAAGAATAAACTTTTCTCTTAGCTAGAATTATTAAGTTCTGTTCTGTTAATCTATTTGTCTAATTTTGAGGTAATATGAAATTTCCTAAAATTGCTATCGTCGGCAGACCCAATGTTGGTAAGTCTTTGCTTTTCAATAGAATCTGTAATAAAAGAATTGCTATTGTTGAAGAAGAGGAAGGGGTTACCAGAGATCGTATCTACGCAAGAGCTTCCTATGAGGGCCAAACCTTTGAGGTTATAGATACCGGCGGTATAGATAGTTTTTCAAAATTAGAGCTAAATGAAGAAGTGAAGCTGCAGGCTTCTATTGCTATTGAAGAATCAGATATTATTATTATGGTAGTGGATGGCAAGATAGGTCTTACAAAACTGGATGAAGATGTCGCTAAAATTTTATTTAATTCAAAAAAAGAGTTTATTTTAGCTGTTAATAAAATTGATTCTCCTTCTTGGGAAAACCAAGTCTTTGAATTTCAAAAATTGGGAATTAAAGATGTTTTTGCTGTTTCTGCAGAGCAGAAAATTGGAATAAATAAACTTTTAGACAGGGCTATAGAAAATCTTAAATTTGAAGAAAGGGAGAGAGATGAAAAATATCCCTTTAAAATTGCAATTTTAGGAAGAGCAAATGTTGGCAAATCTACTCTGTTAAATACCTTGATCTCAGAAAAAAGGGCTATAGAAAGTCCTGTTGCCGGAACAACGCGTGACCCTATTGATATAAGAGTTGAAATTAATAATCAGCCCTATATTTTCATCGATACAGCAGGTATTAAAAGAAAAGCCAAAGAAAGATCAACAGTAGAAAAGTTTGCTTCAATTAGAACCCATAAGACTATTGAAAAAGCAGATCTTTGCTTACTGGTATTAGATGCTGATGAGGGCATTACCGTTCAAGATAGAAAGATCATGCAGGAAATCTTAGATGCAAAAAAAGGATGCATTATCATTTTTAATAAATGGGATTTATTAAAAGAAGTTAGAATGGAACATTACATTAAGGCCATACAGGAAAAGCTTCCCTTTTTCCCAATACTTGCAGTATCTGCAAAATTTAATAGAAATGTTACCAAAATATTTTCTCATATTTCTGATGTGTTAAATAGCAGAAAACTTAGGATTTCTACAGGCAAGTTAAATAAGTTTATTGAAAAATGCATCACGAAATATCATCCTCCTATTATAAATAATAAACGTTTGAAGATCTATTATCTGACACAGCTGGAAGATAAGCTTCCAAGATTTATCTTGTTTGTAAATTATCCAAATTTATTGACCCCTACTTATAAGAAATATCTCTTAAATCAGTTCAGGACCCATTTTAATTTTATTGGAACTCCTATAGTTTTCGAGATAAGAGGTAAGGCAGACTAACCTTCTTTTTTATATATCGCTCGGGAATGAAAATTCCTAATCTTCTCTAAATTTCAAAAAATTAGTTTTATAAAAAAAATATTTGTCAAGGCTAAGTTAAAATGTCCCTACATCTGGCTAAGTTGAAATGTCCTCATT
>CAYNVX010000120.1:0-4498 GCA_964400755.1 uncultured bacterium
CCTTGCAAACCCCGACGGCTTCATTTTTATATTCCCCTTCAAATTGCTGCATAATAAGAGGAAATACTATTGCCTGTCTTCTATCTTCTCTAACTTCCCATCTTGAATTTAACATATGCTTTCCAAAATCAGCAATTCTAGCAGACGAATTGCTCATTATAACAATTCCCATCTCTCTTTCAGGACAAAATCCAATGAAGGTAACATGCCCGCCGGTTTCGCCGCCATGATAGATGATCTTTGGAGAATATCTCTTAGATATATTCCACTCTAGGCCTACATCTAATTTTGGAAGGTCTTGAGGTCCTCTAGCTATAGTAGCATCATATAAAATTGGGAAAAGCTCTGTTTTAATAAGATCCAAATTAGCTGCTATAAATTTTGACATGTCATGAACACAGGATCTTAATCCTCCAGCTCCTTCCAAACATTCAACATCCCAATGAGGAGTCTTTTTTGTCTTGATATGAGCATCAGCATAATGTTTTTCCATCTCTTCTGTTAAACGAAGACCGGAATTTTCCATGCCAAGCGGCTTAAATAGTCTTTCTGATAAAAGCTGATTTAATGAAATACCCATCCTGTTAGATAGAGCAAGTCCTAAAAGCGATATGCAGATATTAGAATATTGATATTGAGAACCTGGCGCATATGGCATCTCATACTTATTTAAATAATCATAAAGATATTCAAGCTTGTATTTAGAAAATGGATTGTAGAGATCATCTGTCCAGAAATTTCCTGGGATATATGGGAATCCCCCTTTATGCGTTGCTAAATGCTCTAGAGTGATCTTTTCTCCCCGATAATCCGGTATCCTGCATTCTTTAATATACATTTCTATTGGATCATCAGAATGAACATCACCGCGATATACCATCTCAGATAATAATATAGCAGTAAAGATCTTGGTTATTGAGCCCATCTCAAATAGAGAATATTCATCCATAGGGCGTGTCTTCTTAGCATCTTTATAACCATACTTATAAATTCTTATACCTTCCTTGTCTATATATCCAACCACCATACCTGGTGTATGGCCCTCATCTACCGATCTTTTTATAAAGTCGGGAATATCCCTCTCTTCCATACAAAAGATAGCAAATGGTAAAAGAAATAGTGCTATAAAAATCTTGATCATTTTATTAATCATAAAAAATCACCTTTATATGTTATTTAATCTTTAAAAATGGGAAATGAATCTACTTATTTGAATTTATTTAGACAATAGCAATTCAAGAGGTTTGGTTAAGAACATGTAAATTTTTTATTTGAATTTTGTAAGATCAAATAAAACGAATTCCCTAACTCAGCCATTTCCATGGACGGAATACAATGGCCGCATTATTTTTCTAATGGATCTTTTGCTGTTGAATGTTTAATTTAACAACACCTAGCGAGGCTCCTCCACAACTACCCGCAAAACAAGATAGATCATTACTAAGCTTTTTGCAGGCTTCATAAATATTTTCTACTAATGTTTCCATATCTGATTTTTTTACAGAAGAAAAGGCGATCCTAATTAAATTATTCATAACAATAACACCTGTAGAATAATTTTGAAGAAGGCTTTTTCTTATCAATTCAGGATCATATTTTTTATTCAGCTCTAAACATAAAAAATAACCTGAATTACAAGGAAGAACTGAGAAAAACTCTCTATATTTTTCATTGGATAATGCCTCTTTCAAAGCATCATATTTGTCTTTTAAGATATTGTACTTTTCTTTTTTTTCTACCAGATATTCTTTATCTATTAAAACATCGCAAACGATACTTTGAGCTAAATTCGAAGCATTGGAAATGGTTGATCTAACAACAGCCGAAGTTTTATCTTCTAAAACTTTATATTGTTCTCTTGTCATATTTTTTGAGCCATAGGTAATAAATCCTAACCGAAAGCCCCATACATAATCTTCTTTAGTAAGTCCATCTAGTTTAATAGCCATGAGGTTTTCTGAGAGGCTGCATGTTTTGGCAAAAATAGACTCTAAAAAGATATTTTTTTCATATACAAGCCCAAAATAGGCATCGTCACATATAACTATTGTTTTATTATTTTTAGAATGCTCTTTTAAAATGGAAACAATTTTTTCAGCCTCTTTGTCTGTCGGAGTATAGCCGGATGGGTTATTTGGAAAGTTTAATAAAATGATGGTTTTTCCTTTTTTGGAAAAAACCTTTTTCTCAAAACTTTCCAAATCCAGCTTATTTTTTTTAAAAGTATTATATTTATCTAGTTTAGCTAAGAAATTATGTTCAAAAATCAGCTCATAGTTTTCCCAAAAAAGATCTGAAATTATTATTTCATCCGATGGATCAACAAATAGATGACCTATTACATAAGCCCCATGAGTAATACCGGAAGTAACGATAGGCAAAGATATTTCATTTTCGATAGAAGGATTCTTTAATCTAATCAGAGAAAGCCAATTTTTCCGCAAAAGCTCTTTTCCCGAACTTGGCGCATAAGCAAAATGATCTTTAGTAATGCTTTGACTTTTTTTTAAAATAGCATCTAAGACCATTACATCGTTATTCTCTTCTTTTGCCGAACCGATTGTTGCATTAATCCTGCATGCTTTTGCTTCTGCTGTCTGTGATAAAATACTGTTTTTGGGCATTGCTATAGCATTTCCCTTGCCGGATAAGAAGCCTTCCATATTTTTTCCTTTTAAAAAAACTTTGCAAAGATTACACCAATGCCAATAAAATATAAATATGAACTATTTTTTACATTTAAGGACTTTTAATGAATAAATACTTTCCTTTAGCAATTGTTGTTATTGCAGCTCTTTTTATTCCCCTTTCTTATTTTAAAGCTATCCCAAAAGAGCTGAAAAATGTACCAAGGGCAGATAAGATCGGCATGGTGCTGGATATTAAAAAAATTATAATTAATAACATTGAAAATCCTATCAACAGTTCAATAATTGAATCCAATGAGAAAGACTATCTTGTAGCTTTTAGATTTAGAGAGGAATTTGACTCATCCGACAATTATATAGGCATTGCTCTTTTAGATGAGAACTTTAACCAGATCGGCGAATATAAGAAAATAGATGTTAACAGCTCAAAAGCTGAAGACCCAAGAATTTATAAACATAAAAATGATTTCTTCTTAATTTACAATGACACCATGCCCATTGCCCATTATGCAAGGGCGATGTACATTGCTAAATTAAATCCGGAATTCACTCCTGAATATATTACCTGTTTAGATCAGCATATCAAGCCTGTAGAAAAAAACTGGGTTCCATTTTCTTATAATACGATAAAAGGAGAAAAGCTTCTTTTAGCTTATGGGCTAACGCCTCATAAAATTATGGAAGTTACAGATACTACTAAAAATTCAATAGAACACTATATTTATAAAGACAATCCTTCCTATAGCAGATTTTTTTGGAAATGGGGGGAACCAAGAGGAGGAACTCCAGCCAGACTTGTCGATGGCGAATATCTAGCCTTTTTCCATAGCTGCTTCGGCACAGGAAAAAAGAAATGGTATGTAATGGGAGCTTATACTTATGAAGCACATCCACCATTTAAAATTACAAAAGTTTCCAAATTTCCTATAATCTTTGACAATGTAAGAGCTACAAGGGTATTTTTTCCAACCGGCTTTATTCATAAGAAAACAGATGGAAAAGAACTTATCATTCTCTCCTATGGTGAAAACGATGAGTTTTCAAAAATCGTTACTCTTGACAAAGAGAAGCTTTTTGAAAATATGAAGGCCGTTTATTAGAAACAAAATATAACATTCCGCAGCTAATAAAAAACAAGACCCTTCCAAATTGTGCTGTAATGAAATAATGGTCAACAAGCCCAATAATTAAAAAGCCGCTGGTCGTTGAAAAAAAGAGAATAGACAACGGATTAAGTTTTGCTTTATAAGCTTTTACTGCCACAGCAAACAAAAAGCCAAAGAAAGATAAAAAGCCTAAAAGACCTGTCTCGGAAGCTATTAATAGAAAAATATTATGCACTTGGGCCGCAGGTGCATTTTTAATTGAAAAATCATTTCTTTTTAATATAAAATTCTTATATCCAATTCCCATAAATGGTTTTTCTTTGATCATCTGCAAAGATGCTTTCTGCAAAATCCATCTATCTTTATCGGAATCCTTATTACCTTCGGTATAATTTACTATTCCTCCCCTTTGCTCTACTTGATGATAGAGCAAGGCAAAAGAACCTATAGCACTGATGGCTACTATTATTAGACTGGCAATGCCTACCTTGAACTTATTTAAATACATTAAAGAAAAAAAGATCAGATAAGAGATAATGCATACTCCGATCGCAGCTCTGGAATAAGTAAGAACTATAGTAAACATCTGTAAAAAAATAAAAATGGATAATAAAACTTTCTGCCATTTTATTTTGCTAATATAATAGCAATAATAGCTCATCATCGAAGTCAATATCAAAAAGCCTCCTAATATGTTAGGATGGACAAATGTTCCATGAGCCCTAACTAAATAATTCAAATCTG
>CAYNVX010000121.1:0-4447 GCA_964400755.1 uncultured bacterium
AGGTTATTAGCTTAGCTTTTATGATTTTTGGTCTTGACACTTCAGACCACCTCACCATTAGAAATAAAATTCAAACGCCATGCTTGTTTAGGCCTAGCAAAACCATGTTTAGTTGAGCGAGATTTGCCACTACCATTAGCTAATAAATAAGCTACATCTCCGATCTCTTTCGGTGCAATTTGTCCCATTTCATCTAAACATAATAAACAATCATTATGAAATGCAGCTATAGATTCTAGACCATTTGAAGTAGTACGCCATGTATGGATCATTTTTTCTCCTCCAAAAACTGAAGCAGCAACATTTAAAGTTTTTGTTTTTCCAATACTACTCGGACCTCTAAAATGAAAGCCTCCATTTTCTTCATCTTTTATTAATAACAGTGGAGAAGCAAAAGCAATGCTAACAGCAAAAGTTAATCTCGAATTACCAACACAATAATTTGAAACATATTGTTGCCATTGCTCTAAAGTTCCTTTAACACCATAACAATCAAAAACATGATTTTTGGTTTGAAAAACAACTTGTTCATCTTGAGAATTTCCTTCTCCAGAAATTATTTGATTTGGAAATATAAAATTATCTTTAAACCAACCAGTTTTATTAACACATCTGAATTTTGCTTCAGGTAAAGTACTTTGAATATAAGTGGGCAAATATTCTTTATATTTTTTTATAGTAGTAATATGAAGTCCCATAGATAATAATGTTTTTCTAATCTCAAGACCATCTCCTGCTAAAAATTCCATGGGCATTGCCCATTCATGTTTTTCTCCATCTGAATCAAAAAAAACTAGAAATCTTCCATGATTTTCATTATTCTCATCTCTAGTTATTCCAGTAACTCTAAGAGGAGAACATATCCAGATAGGATCAGGAATCTCGTCTTTTGATGAAGGGGGTAAATACCAAACCCCCTTTTCATTTATTTTAAAATTATACTCTCCCATTTTTTTCTCCTTTTTGTTGTCTTTCTATAGCTCCCCAAAATTTTTCTTCATTAATAAGAACTCTTCTTCCCACAGTAATAAAAACATCTTCAAAACCATTTTCTGGCGAGCTTGCTCTTATCGCCCAAATTGCTGATTCACTACTAGGCCATGTTCCTTGCTCTCGGTTTTTCTGAGCAAACTTTTTGACAGTGAATAGTTTTGAAATCTTTTCTATTCTATTATCTTCTTTGTGATCAATTTTTTGCATTTAAACCCTCCTAATGGATTTTATTAAAATTTGATCTAATTTTACTTCTTTTGATTAGGATTTTCTAAGACCTGAAAGAATTTATGCGAATAAAATATAAAGGTTTATCTCTATAAGTTATTCATTATAAATATATTAAAAATATAAATTTATGTAATATTAAGGAGATAAAATGATTAGTTATTTTTTCATTGAAAAGCTTTTTTAATGTTTTTTCTATATGTTGAAACAACATTATCTTTAACTATTACAGTTTGATGAATAATTCTTTCTTTATTTGTTATTCTAACTCCTTTTAATGAATGAGGAAAAGAGCAAAACGCACTAGGCGATACAAGGAAAGATTGCTCATTACAAAAAAGTTCTAAAGATACTTTTTTGAATATATTTTCTAAGTGCTTTCTTGATTTTGAGGCTAAAATTGGAAATAAATAATGAGAACGTTTACCTTCACCAGTTCCTTTCAAAATTGAAAGTAATTGATGTAAACCATAACTTATTTCAATAGTATGATTTTCATAAGATAATTCTAAATGATCTTTTAAATGATCTGTCTTTAATTTTAATACTTTCGAAAGAGATATGTTAGTACTATTTAATTCATATGAAAGCCATATAAGAGTCCATAAAAAGCAAGTAAGTTCACCTTCTATTTTTTTGTTATTGGGATCGCTTATAAATTGATCTACAAAATATAACAGTATTTTTATTGCTGTTTTTCTATATATAGCTTGTCCAGCTTTCCAACGCCCCTCTTGTTTACCAATTTTTGGTTTAACATTGAATAAATTATTATACCATTGAGTAATAAATGCTTTTTTTTGATTTTCCGTATAAGAAACATTATTAAATGTTAATTCTTCTAACAATTCTTTCCATAGTATCATTAGATTATAATAACGTTTGCACTTTCCTTCTTTTAAGATTTTTAAAACTTTTTCGTAAGCTAAAGCAACACTATCTGTATCATTAGGAGCAAATGGTGTTGTATTCATTGTTATATTATTGTTTGAAACAAGATCAGATCCTGATTTTTCAGAATTGTATCTCCATTTTTTTATAATTTCCGCATAAAAAGGTTTTGCAAGCTGAATTAAATTGTTTCTAATAATTGCTTTTGCAGCATAATCATTAAATATTTCATGTAATTGACTATTTATAGAATCTGAACAATCTTCATGCTCAAACCATTCGATTTCATTAGAAAATTCTGTTTTATCAGGACAATATAATAACATATTTTCAAGTTGTTCTTTAATCTCTTCTTGTTGACTTGTTGGCATAATTATTCTGACTTTCCAAGGTATAATCTTTTCCCCAGCACCTGAATAATATATTTCTTTTTTCAAATAACATAATTTTTCAAGAATAGCTCCCAAACAGGGAAGCTCTTTACAAGCTTTTTTTATTTCCGAACAAACTGAAAAAAATTGCAAACCAATACAATGAGCTTTAGTCATTTTTAAAAGAAATTCCTTAGTAGGCTCGGGGCTTCCCAATAAAAGAAAAGGTTCATAAAAATGCATTTGAATTAACTGTAATGAAATTAAAACCTTTTCAGAATATTCTAAGTGATCCTTGAGTATTTCTGTTAATCTTTTAGCTAATAATTCATGTTTATTTTTAGCCATTGTTTTCCTTATTGATTATCTTTTAATAAATCACCCTGCATTTTCTGCATTAGATTAGCGACATGCTTTTGACTATAGTGAGCATAACGCCTAGTCATATTAGGCGTTTTATGCCCTAAAATAGCCATTAGTTCTCCTTGTGTAGCTCCATTCATAGCTAAATATGAAGCTGCAGCATGCCTAAGATCATGAAATCTAAAATCTTTGATATTAGCTTCATTAAGAACCTTAACAAAAGCATTTCTAATATCAACTACACCTGATCTATTTGTTGGACTAGTAGGCTTAAAAATAAGGCCAGAATCAATATCTGCTCTACGACAAGAGATCAAAACTTTTTCAACAGACTCTGTTAATGGCAGTATTCTTCTTTCCCCATTTTTAGTTTTTTCTAAAGTAATCATTTTGTTAGATAAATCGATATCTTCCCATTTTAATCCAGAAATCTCTCCAAATCTCATTCCAGTCAAAAGAGCTAATGATACAATTGGATAAAGATATGGATTAGGAGAATGTTTACATGCTTGTAAAAGACGATCTTTTTCCTCGATACTAAGTAACCGATTTCTTCCATTCCCTTCAGAAGGCTTTGAAACTTTTCTCATTGGTGTATCGTCAATCCATCCCCATTCTTTCATTGCAATTGTTAACGCTCTAGAAAAAGCTGCTAAATAACGATTCACTGTTGCAGGCTTGCGAAGTGTTTGTGTAGGTGTTTTTTCTGATAACAAAGCATCTCTGGCTTCTGCTATTACTGTTGGGGTAAGATCTGCAAGTAATAAATGCCCTAACCTATTTTTCCACCAGCCAAGATAAGCAGCTTGTCTTACAACTCTATGAGGAAATTGAGCTAACCATTGAGTAATAAATTTTTCTATTAGATCTTTCACTGTATGTTTCTTGGCTTCAGCTATTCGGAAATGTCTTCCATCTCTAATTGATGATTCAGTATCTTGAATCCATTTTTTTGCCAAGCTTCTTGTTCGAAAAGAAGCTCTTTGAGGAGGATAGCCTTTTAATCTTACTTCAGCATGAAATGTACTAGTTTTATCGTCTTTTTTATATTCTCTAATCGTTCCCATATGCTCTCCTTAAAAAAATGAGGACTAGTCTAGGGAATATAGGAATAAAAGGCAACAAAGAGACGTATAATCTCTTAACCAGATATATTTAAATAGCTATCATTCAACTGAAAATGATTGAATCTCAATCTAAATTACGCAATATTTACGCAATAAAGTAATGTTTTTACAATATTCACAAATATAAATAGTAAGCTCAGAAACACTAGGATTTTTAGAAATTATGATATGTGGTATATTTCATATAATACACTAAACTATGGTATATTTGGTTTTTTTACAAAAATTTTGAAAAATTTAAATGAAAAACAATAAAAAAACACCAAAAGTTCTAAATAAAACTGTTACAGTTAAGTTTAAAACCAAATCAGGAAAAACAATCAAATTTACTGCGATTAAAACTTCTCTAAAACCTGTTAAAAGTAAAAGATCTAATACATCTCAACAGGCTACAAAGAAAGTTGGATCAACTCGAGGAAGCAACTGCTCATAAAGTTGAGGCAAACGGCTTAGTCTCAGACGTTAAAAATTGAT
>CAYNVX010000122.1:0-4395 GCA_964400755.1 uncultured bacterium
TTTCAATTTGTTCGACCTTTTCTTTTAAAGCCAGAGAATGCTCTTTAATAGAACCCAATGGTCTATTTAGATTTAATGTATAAATAGGGCCAAATCCCTTTTTCTTTAATTTACTTCCTTGATAGAACCAGACCAAGCTATTATGTAAATAGCCATGTATTAATAAAATAGGTCTGTTACTTCTATCAGTCTTCCAGACAAGTGTTTTATTTTTAAAAAAAGTTAAAAAAAAAGATCCTATAAAAATAAAAAATTCAGGAATAAGAGCTTTTGTCCACATAAATAGTTTTTTCATATAACAACATGTATATCTTTTAAAAAAAATAAATCCAATAAAAATACAAGCATTTTTTTAACATTCTTGACTCGGATTTTATTTTTTCATATTCTTAAAAAAAACAGAGGCAAGATTATGGAAATATTTGGAGCTATAGAAGCCGGCGGAACAAAATTTGTCTGTGCTATAGGAAATAACGATGGGAAAATATTAAATCAAACAACCATTCCAACTAAAACCCCTGATATTACCATTCCTCAAGTTATTGAGTTTTTCAAAAAAGAAAACGAAAAACAAAAACTAGCCGCAATCGGAATAGGGACATTTGGTCCGGTCGATGTTGATCCAAAATTAAAAACATATGGAATGATAAGATCAACTCCAAAACTTGCCTGGAAAGACTTTGCTTTTTTAAAAGCAATTAAGTCTCATTTTAATATACCCATCGGATTTGATACAGATGTAAACAGCGCAGCTCTTGGTGAAAAAAAATGGGGAGCAGCAAAGGGACTATCTACATTTATTTACATAACTGTAGGGACAGGTATTGGCGTCGGAGCAATAGTTGAAGGCAACCTGTTGCATGGCCTTACCCATCCGGAGATGGGTCATATTTTTATTCCACAGGATAAAAGGGATACATTTGAAGGTGTCTGCCCATATCATAAAAACTGTTTGGAGGGATTAGCATCAGGTCCTTCGATGTCAAAAAGATGGAACCTAAAAGAAGCTTTAGACCTGCCTCATGATCATGAAGGGTGGGATTTTGAAAGCTACTATTTAGCCTTGGGTATTGCAAATTATATATTATGCATTTCACCGCAAAAAGTAATTATTGGCGGAGGAGTGATGAACCAGGATTTTTTACTACCCCTGATCCAGAAAAAAGTTCAAACGCTTTTAAATGGCTATATAAATCATCCCATGATCTTAGAAAATATCGAGAACTATATCGTTAAACCCGGTTTAAATACCCATTCGGGAATATGCGGTAGTATAGCTTTAGCAATAGATGCAAGCGAAAGGGCATAATTATGAGTAATCTTAATGAGGTTGGAAAAATCTATAAACGTCCATGGGGAACTTATCAAACCTTAAAAATTTCAGATAACTGCCAGGTCAAATGGATCGAAGTTTTTCCGAATGGAAAACTTTCTTTGCAAAAACATTTTAAAAGATCCGAACATTGGATTGTCGTTAAAGGAAAACCTCTAATTACCCTAGGAACTACAAAAAAGGAATATAAGGAAAACGACCATCTTTTTATCCCACAAGAGGCCATTCATAGAATCGAGAACCCTTCAAAAGACAAAGTAATTATCGTAGAAGCTCAGATCGGCTCATATCTCGGTGAAGATGACATTGAACGCCTAGAAGATATTTATAATAGAAATTAGCCTATTTTTTTTTAACTATAGGTCTTTAATAAGAATGTTTTTTGGAGAATTTGCAATAATTTCATGAAAATCCGAAATATATGCTTTTATCCGTGCAAGATCTTCTGATTCTATAACAGGCAAATCATTGACACCATAAAAATTTATAGCATCGACAACATCTTTTATTTTCAACGTTTCAGCATATCTGTTCAACTGATATTCCTCTAAATACCCATCTCTATCCACTTTTATTAATAGCTCACATTTTACCAAGACATCTATTATCTGCTTTACCAAGGCATTAGGAATATTAAGCTTTTCATGTAAATATTTAGTGCTGATTGTTTCATTTTTATTAATAAAGTTATCTACAGACTGCCTCATGACCCATAAGGCTAAAATTACTCTATAGTTGTGACTGATCTTATTACATACTTTCTTAAACTCATATTCTTCAATATTCTGAGAAGCAAAACTGATTTCCGAGCCAAATAAAAATATGATCCAGCTAAGCTGGAGCCATATTAAAAAAAGTGGAAGGGCTGCAAAGCTTCCATAGATTGCACCATATTTGTTTACCCCTATTTGAAATAATATATAAATGGCTTGAACCGATTCATATACAATTCCACCGATAACCCCACCTATTAGAGCAGGTACAAAACGTACTTTTCCTTTTGGAACAAAAATATAAATAAATGTAAACAGACCCCATAAAAAGAGATAAGGAATAATTTTTAAAAAAAATGAAAAAAATGAGCTTATCTCAACAAGTTTCTTAATATGTCCAATTACAATAACTTTTGAGCTGCTAAACAAAATAAGAAATATTGGAATAATCAACATCAAAGCAAAATAGTTACTATACTTCCTTTTCCAATGTCTTGGCTTTTCAACCTGCCAAATATCATTAAGAGCGCTTTCAATATGCCCTAAAAGCTTCATAACGCTCCAAAACAAGAATATGATACCAACCCCGGCAATTATGCCGCCTTTAGTGTTCTGCAGTAAATTGTTAGCAAATTGAATAAGGTTGGTAAGCATCTCTTTTTGCTCTGCAAACCTTTCCATTAATTCGCTTTCAACATATTCCTGAAAACCAAATCCTTGAGCAATACCAAATATCAAAGCTATAAAAGGAACTATCGCCATAAGAGAATAATATGTCAAACTGGAGGCTCTCATGGAACATTTATCGCTAAAAAGCCCATGAATCGAAACGTAGCCAACTCTCACAACCTTATAAAAAAAACTTTTGGACCTAGAAAGTTTTTTTAACGGCATATTCCATAAGTCATTCAAGAAAAAATCTCTTATCCTAGCAATCATATATCCCCTCTTAAATATTACATTATACAAAAATAGGAGCTTAGCCAAGCAAAAAAAGAAATCTTTATAATTCCTTAAAAATAAATGGTAAAAAATTATTTGAATTTTATAGAGTCATTTAAAAATTTTTACCAAGGAGAATTTATGGTAGATTATTATGTACCACCAAAAGAAATAGCTAAGGTTCCGGCTATCCATTATTCCATAGAAAAAAAAGAGAATTTCCCCTCTATTTTCAAAAAAATGTTCACTGAAAAACCAACAGACGGAGATCTAAAAAACTTTGCTTTGGACATTTGCGATCTTTTTAAAGACGGCTTCCAATGGCAAGACATAGCTGAAATAATGAGCATTTCAGTAAAATACCTGAATAATTTCTTGTATATGCCCGTTGAAGAAAAAAGAGAAAATGTTGTTATAATTTTAAATTATCTGATTGATGTAACAGATACTCCCTATCTTCCCGATGCTTATTTCGACCCTGTTTTTAAAGCTATGGTCCCTTCTTTTGTCAATCTGATTGTTCCTGATTCAATTGAAGAATATTTTCCATCCTCTAAAATAACATCGATCCCTAGTGATGAGAATATATTAGATTTTGCAAAAAAAATCGCTCTGGACTATAAGGATGGCTTTCAATGGCAAGATCTGGTTAATACTACAAAACTCTCTATCCAGTTTATGAACCAGTTTATCAACACATCTAAAGAAGAGAAAATTGCTAAAACAATAAAGATCATGAATTCAGTAATAGATAATACCGACACACCATATTTACCGGATTATTATTCTGACCCTATATTTAAAACATTAGCTGAAGGATTTATAAAACAGATCTTTAACAGCGTCCCCACATTTTAAAAAAAAAAGCCGAAGAGCTTATCTCTCTGGCATATTATCTTTTATTCAGATTTCAATATTGAGCTAATTCTTTTATCAAAATATGAAACATCGTCAGGATAATTTTTGATAAGCCATTTCTTAAAAAGCTTCGAAGATTTTAACATTTCCTTTTTATAATGAGCATAGTCTAAGAGTCTATTATCATAAAAAAGTCTTCCACTGTCGAAATTTATTATCTTTTTATCGATTACACCAAAATTAATGCCAACATCTATATCATCATCGCTTATGTTTCTTTTGCATCTTTTATTAATGAATTCTATAAATGAATCTATTATTAAATAGTGCTCATTATTAATTTTTAATTCTTGATAAGCCTCAAAAATCGGTTTAGATTTTCTTTGAATTACAAATGGATATAAATCCAAATCAATAGAAAATTGTTGGCTGCATTTATTTTTTACTTTTAAGTTTCTTTTTAAGTCGTTGCTATTATTTAGATGAACAAAAAGAAGTCCCGTTTCATCTTTCAATTCGTTATAAGCAATTTTATAACTGTTTAAAAAA
>CAYNVX010000123.1:0-4359 GCA_964400755.1 uncultured bacterium
AATATATTAAAATTTATTTTTACACTTGGTACAGAATTTTTTTGAAAGAATACATAATGAAGTACTATTTAAAATTTTTAATAATAATATCTCTGTGTTTTCCTTATTGTGCATATTGTTTAAAACAAAAAGAAATATCTTTTGAGTTTCGCCCCTCATACTTTAATTTTTCAGATAAAATAATACGAAAAATTTATTCAAATACCTGGATGTACCAAGCTGAAATAGATGCTTATATTAATAGACATGTGGGATTTGCTATAAGCGGTCAATATTACCAGCAAAATGGTACAGCTATAGATTCTATAAGAAAAACAAAAATTGAACTTCCAGCTACAACTTTTTTACTAAAGATTGCTACATCACCAAATACTCTACGTTTTTATTTTGGGGTAGGCCCGAGATTATATTTTTTAAGAATAAAGAATTATTCAGAATATGTTCAAAAAAATGTTAAAAAAACTGATATTGGCATTACTTTTGCCGGAGGGATACAAATCAAAATATATAAACATCTGATTATTGATCCTTTTTTTGATTATTCTTTTAAAACTATGCATTTTTTACCTAATAACATTTGTTCAAAGCGTTATAGTCTAAAATTAGATGGTTTAATGCTAGGCATTGGCATTGGTGGAAAATTTTAAAACCAATTTTACATTTCTTTGATATCTATTATATGCGTAATGACATGCAACCCAAATTTAGTCCACTTAAATATAGAGGTTCATGATAAACTTTTTAAATTAAAAAAAGGACATGAATGACAAAAAAAAGATTTACAGATGAATAAATCATAAAAATTCTTGAAGAAGCAAAAAGCTGTATTTAAATACAGGAGCTTTGCAGAAAGTGCAATATTGCTATACATAATAATCCATATGATGGACATACCTTACCTAGAGCAATAGAATGAACTGAAAAGATGTGCAATAATCAAATAGAAAAAGTTTACGTAGATAGAGGTATAAATGAGTTGCAATTGAAGGAAAATCAATCTATCTATCCGGCCAAAGAAAAGGAATAACTTCTAGAATTAGCAAAGCAATTAATCGACGACAAGTAACATTGGGGATCAAATTAATACGTTACATTCAAGAATTGGCCATAATTTACGAATGATTCTTAGAAAATTGAGGGTTATTTTCATTCGAATTATTTTTTTGATAAAATCTTTCTTCAAAATTAAAAGAAACAATCATTTGCTGCCTTGAAACTAACAGTTCTTCAGGTTCGACTAATTACATCTCCATTATTATCAATTCCTCTAGGGATCTTTTTCATTAACTTCAGTGAAAATCCTATTAAACACGGCATTTTATTATGCCATGTCTATCCCAAAATCTTTTTGGCAATTTTATTAACAATATTGTTTTCATCCTGTTTTATCCAATAGATCAAGCAACCAAAGCAAAGAGACGACAAAACAGGAGAACAAGAAAAACCAATAATAGCCAAAGGTGTCAAAAAAGTATATTTGGCAAGCTGGCTGATTAAGCTCATTTTTTCACACTATTTTTGTTTAAACTTTTTTAACTTTTTTAGAAAAGAGTCTGGAATATGCATATCTTTCATTAATATTTTTCCAAGTTCTTTGGGCTACAATTTTAATATTATTAACATCATCGGTGAAGCTTCGTATTTTCTGAATGTTAAGCCCAAGGCTTCTACCTTGAAAAAAGATTAACTTTCTTCTTCTAAAAGGCTGGGGAAATTTCTTATCCAAAAAACTTTTAGCAAAAGGCCAGGCCTCTATGGCCGCACCTGTTAAAACAAGCGAAGGGCTTGATGCCAAAACACCAAGAGCAATTGAACTAATGGCAATCTTGTGAGGATGGCGGTAAGCTAGAATTAATGCATTTGCCGCATTACTATAAAGCTTAGTTGCCATTTTAGTAGTAAATCTTTTAATGTTTATCATTTTATTTCTTCTTATTTTTAATAAGCTTTATTATTTAAAGTTTGAGCAAATGCCCCAAAATTACTGATACCTTGTCTAGTGTTATGATCATCAATAATTGCAAAAACAATTTTCATTTTAGAAGTAATGCCCTTAAATTCCGGTTCCTGAAATACTTCATTATACAATCTCGAAACAGTTTGAGGCTTATTTCCATAAGCTCCACATCCAAAAGCACTTAATACTAAGGCATCATTGCCTGCTTTTAGAGCTGCTCTAAGCTGCCATCTAATTTTTTCTTTGGTTTTATTTTCATAATCACTTATAGCGCCTCGATTTAAATCATAAGCTGCAGATGCAATCATATCGACATTCAAAGGTCTCGATAACCATCTATAATTTTTATCTGACCCTGAACGGGAAATAGTAACGCCTCTAGTATATATCAATCCCGCTTCGGGAATATTATATTTTCCACCCATATCTCTATTTAAAAATCTATTTTCATGAAGATCTATCGACAGCATATAATTAGACCTTCTGCAAAGCTCTTCTTCCTGTGCTCTAGAACCATCTTTAACACCACCGCCGGGAGTATGGTCTGATGCCATATTTAGAACAACGACTCTTTTATATCCAGGTCTTATAAGATCCTCTGCTGCATATAAACAATCTCTATTTTTCACTTCTACAAAAGGATTAGTAACCTGTTTAACCTGAGCTGCTGCAAATTTTGCCAATCTATCCAAATGCTTACCAGGATTAAACCAGCCTCCATTTTGAATAACCATAGTATTTTTCTGCATTTCTTCTATTGTCTTTTTATCTCCAGTTTTAGCTACTTGCATTGTATCGTCATAAACTTTAATTAATTCATTAGGAGTCATTCCTTTTAATTGAGACTGTCTTACACAACAGCATTGTATCATTAATTTTGTTGTTTCATAAGTAGCTCCTGCTAGCATAAGATAAGGTGCTGATACAAGATATCCAAGTCCAATGGCACCTAAAGCAATTTTATGTTGATTATTATATACAAACCTTCCTGCTGCTACAGCTCCATTTCCTATAAATCTTGCCGTATCAATGGCTCCTCTTACTGACATATTTTTGCTCCTTTATTATTTATATTATTAATTGTTTATCTTCTTGCTGCAGCTGTAGGTTGTCTTGAAGTTGGCGATACACTAGCTTCTAAAGCTTGTAATCTTTGCGCATTTGTCTGTAACAGCTGAATAGTAGCCGCTAAAGCTTGTTGTTCCTCTCGTGTCATATTTTCCTGACTAGAATTCCTAAAAAATACTTTTTTAATTACTCTAATTACCTGATCCGCAGCCGCTGCACCCGCTAGAACATTAAATTTATTTGCACAAATACTTGTTGCTGCATTTGAAGCTGTCGATGCGATTAAACCGAATATTGAAAAAATACCTTTAACAGGAGCCGAAGCTATCCAGCCTGCGTATGAACCGGCAGTAGCAATCCCGCCCCAAGCTTTTTGAAACAGCATAGTTATAAGAGCAGCCTCTTTACCATCTGTAAGCATTGCAAAAGGTGAAGGATTAAGATTTGGAGAAGTCGGCATTCCTTCTGTTTCTAAAGCAGATCTTGATGCAACATATCTGCAGCTCAAATAAATTGCTAAAAGCGCTGCAGGAATGATCAAATCATTTTTTATGATCGCCTTTGCAGTTTTACCAGTAACTGAAGTTATTCCCAAACCAGCTTTTACTACGCCTAAACCAACATGTGCAGCTCCTAGGCCAATTCTTAAAGCACCTCTTAATATAGTAGCCATTATTATCTCCTTATTAAATAATTCATCTATAAAGTAAAATAATTATAACAGATTAACAAATAATTTTAAATTGATAATAATTAAAATAATAATTATTAAAATAAAGAATAAGCAATATTAAAATTTTTAATATTACTTATTTCTATGATAGGCGCCTTTAATCGATTTTGACTGCATTTCCCTTGCTTTTTTCAAAATTTTTATACCTATTTCGACATGCTCGGGAGTATATTTTTCAAAGACCATTTCAGAGCTTTTTTTAGTTTTAATATCCGCTTCATTTAAAGGAAGGTCAGAAATCAATAATAAAGCGCCCAGGGTAAACTTGCGTTTATAGCTGGCAGCGAACAAGGTAGCGCATTCCATCTCAATCCCTTGAGCCTTAGAGGCTTTTAAAGCATCCTTAAAGCCCTCATTAAACTCCCAGAATCTCATGTTTGTGGTATAGGTAATGCCTATATGGTAGACCATTTTTTCCTGATCAAGCACTTCAGTTACAGCCCTTTGCATCAAAAAATTAGCTAAAGCCGGCACTTCTTGAGGGAAATAATAGTCAGAAGTTCCCTCTCCTCTAATACTAGCTACAGGCACTAGATACTCTCCAACGTGGTATCTTCTTCTCAATCCTCCGCACATACCCAATAATAAGGAAGCTCTGATC
>CAYNVX010000124.1:0-4347 GCA_964400755.1 uncultured bacterium
AGCTGCTTGGCAAGTTATTGACACGTATAATTTCAGAGACTTTTGTTTTATGAATTTTTGCAATTTTATCAAGGGTATCCCCTCTTTTTACCATAATCTGAATCAATTTTTGAGATTTTTCCGATTCAATTGCAATAGTTTCTTTTTTCTCTTGCGCTAACATTGGAAGTTTATGAACTATCTCTTCTTTCTTAATATCAACTTTTCTCTCTTCCATTAAAGAAATAAAGTCTTGTGCTTTTTCTTCATTATTAGCTGCGATAATTGTTTCTTTGGGGGCTTCTGAAAATAGGGTTTGGTTATCAATTGCCATTTCTTCAACAATTGGAGAAGCATTAACAATTGTGTTATCTATCTCTTTCGCATCTTTTGGAGATATAGCGCTAATAAATAAAATAACCAATAATCCTGCATTGATCAATACAGAAATTATAATTGTATCTCGACGACTCATTATTTATTTTCCCCCTTTACTACTTTTTCAACATAACGTTTAAATTCCTCTCCTCTGTGTTCATAATTTTTGAACATATCAAAACTAGAACATCCGGGAGATAAAACAATTTTGTCATTTTCTTTAGCAATTTCTTTAGCTTTTATAACTGCTAACTCTAATGAATTTAATATTTCAACATCAAAGTTTTTTAATTCATTTCTAATTTTTTCTGCACTTTGTCCAATTGCAAAAATATGTTTTACCTTACCGATAAAAGCTTTATCCCAAATTGTATAGCTTAAGCCCTTATCCAGTCCACCTACTATTAGTATTATATCTTTTTCTAATTTTTTAATAGCATATAATACAGAATATACATTTGTTGCTTTACTATCATTGTAAAAAGAAATTCCGTTAATATTTCCAACCAGCTCTATTCTATGTTTTAATGCTTTAAAGTTTTTAAAGCTTTCATGAATTATTTGACTATTTATTTTCCAATCCAAGCAAACTTTTAGAGCAGCATCATTTATATCATTTTCTATTATTTCAATTGTATTATCGGTTTGTAACATTTCAGAAAATTCAGATAAGAGCTCTTTAGTGACAAACAGCTTTCCATCTTTTTTTAATAGATTTTTAATATTGCATTTTGTTTTTGCATATTCACTAAATGACTCATATCTATCCAAATGATCTTCAGTAATATTTAAAATTATTGCGCTATCTATCTTTTTTGAGTTTAAAGTCTCTAACTGAAAAGAACTTAATTCTAGAATGATAATTTCATCATCATCTGGATTTAATAAATAGGAAGTTAAAGGAGTTCCAATATTTCCAAGTGCTTTTGCTTTAAAATTAGCAGAATTAAAAACATGTGATATCAGAGTTGTAGTTGTAGTTTTTCCATTTGTGCCGGTTATGGCAACGACTCTATTTTTTAAATATCTAAATCCCAGTTCTATTTCTCCGATTACCTCAATATTATTATTTAAAGCCTTTGCTACTAAAAAATGGTTTAGAGAAATTCCTGGAGAAATAACTACCATTTTGATTTGAAAAAAATCTATTTCTTCATTTTCATTTTTAATATCCAGCCCATTTTGTTTTAAATCTAAAAGCTCTTCATCAAAAATGATCTTTTTATCAACCGCCAGAACATTTTCTTTTTTAAAAAGTAAAAATCTGGCTGCAGATTTTCCACTAATTCCTAATCCGATGACTAATATTTTTGTTTTCATATTATTGAAATTTTAATGAAGCTATGCCAATTATAGCAAGCATAAGACCAACAATCCAAAAACGAAGAACTACTTTGGTCTCCGGCCAGCCTTTATATTCAAAATGATGATGAAGAGGAGAACATAAAAAAACCCTTTTTTTATTCCTATAACGATAACTTAAGACCTGTATTATTACAGAAAGGGTTTCAGCAACAAATATGCCACCTATAACAGCCAATAGAATCTCTCTTCTTAATAATATTGCAGAGACACCAATGATCCCTCCTAAAGCTAACGAGCCTGTATCTCCCATAAAGACCTGGGCAGGATAGCCATTATACCATAAAAATCCTAAGGCTGCTCCGGACAGTGCAAATAGATAAATGGCGATCTCCCCGCTATTTTCGATATAGAGAATATTCAAATATTTTGCCATTTGAACATGATTTGACAAAAAGGCAAAAAGAGCCAATACAAAAGCAACCATTATCAAACAACCCGCGGCAAGGCCATCTAAACCATCGGTCAAATTTACTGCATTTGACGATCCGATAATTACAAAAACCATCAAGAAAAAAGAGATAAATATCAAATATCCCTTTAGTTCAATAGGCTTTTTATAAAATGGAACATATATTCTTGTGATATATTCTTTTGTAGATAAATTGTTTGTCTTTACAACCTTTTTATTTTCAACAATATGTTCTTTGGCTTGAGGTGATGTTATTCTTTTAGAGGTCAGCTTTTGTGAAATAGATGGAAAAATCAAATAAGATGCAACAATAAGAGCAAAGAGAACTTGTAAGAAAAATTTAAGTTTGGGAGAAAGACCTTTAGTGTTTTTCTTTTTCAATTTTAAATAATCATCAAAGCCCCCAACAAATCCAAGCCAAACAGTAGTAATTAACAGTATCAAAGTAAAACTATTAAAAAGATCCATCCATAATATAAGGGAAACTATCATTGATAATAATATTAATATCCCTCCCATTGTAGGAGTATCTTTTTTCTTTTCATGAAGTTCAGCCAGCACGGGGCAGATTTCTTTACCTCTGATATGCTGACCGATTTTCAGCTCATACAATTTTTTTATAAATATTGGACCTAAAAAAATAGTAAAGATCAAAGATGTAATTGCCGCCAGCATCATGCGTGTTGATGCATAGGTAAATACGCTAGGTATTGGTAATTTCCAGAATTTATATAAATGTTCTATTAAAAGTAATAACATAATCAATCATGCCCTGAAACTATCTTAGTACTTAAAACAATATCCTCAAAGTATTAAATCAAAAATTTTTTCAAGCTCAAAATCCCTAGATCCTTTTAAGAGAACAACGTCTCCTTTTTTCATGATCTTTTTCAAATAATCCGAGAGTTCTTTTAAAGAACTAAAATATAAAAAGTTATCTTTTAAAGTGAGATCTACTTCCAGCCATTTTTCCCCTAAACATAAGATAACATCTGCTCTCTCTTTTGCCTGTTTGATAATTTTTTCATGGCTATCTTTTGAAAACTTTCCAAGGCCCAGCATTGATCCTAATACTGCAATTTTTTTTCCATTTTTTTTAGATTCCGGCAAATATTTCAAAGCCATGGACATCGATTCGAAATTTGCATTATAAGCATCATTAATAAATAGGATCTTGTCCTTTTCAAACTTTTCAAATCTCATCTTGGGAAGTTTAAGTTTACTAAAAGCACTTTTTATTTCATCAAAACTCAAATCCAGCTCTTTAGCAAGAGCTATTGCAGCTGTTAAGTTCTCAACAAAATTCTCTTCGACAAATGGAGCTTTTACATTATAAAGCTGGTCATTGAGTTTGATATAATCTTTAGAATAGGCAAAATAATAATCTGCTAAAGAGTTATAAATTGAAAAGGTCTTATATTTTCTTTTCTTAAAAACATCATATTTTAAAAGGTCGTAATTTAAGATCGCCAGTTTAGTTTTATCATTTGATAGGATTTCAGCTTTTGCTTTGGCAATCCCTTCAAAATCATCTTCAAAATTTTCAATATGGACCGCAGCTATTTTAGTAACTATTGCATAATCCGGCGGAGCTATTTCTACCAATTTTGCAATCTCATTTTCTTTATACATGCCCATTTCCAATATTAAAAAATCAACATCAAGATCTGCGTTTAAAATAGATAAAGGAAGACCTATCTGGCTATTTTTATTACCCTCGCTTTTACTGACCTTATATTTCTCTTTTAAAATCGTAAAAAGAAATTCCTTAGTTGTAGTTTTTCCAACAGAGCCGGTTATAGCTATAATCTTAAGTTTTTCTTTTTTTAAAGCTTCTTTTGCAAGCTTTTGCAAAAAAGCTAAAACATTTTCGACCTTATATAATAACAGGCCATACCTATCCCCTTTATAATCCTTAGATACTACAGCCCCAAAAGCCCCTTTTTTAGCGACCTCTTCTAAATATAGGTGGCCATCTGTTTTTAACCCCTTGAGAGCAAAAAAAAGAGACCCTTTTTTAACATCCTTGCTATCTACCTGATAGCCAGTAATATATGAACTTCTTAAAAGTCTCTGAACCAACTCTTTCATAACTACCTTAATTAGAATAACTAAGAAGAAAGATATAGAATATTGTTAATTTTTACTAGTAATATAAGATCATATGAGCCTCTTGCAAAAGTCTGAAAATAAGCTGATTTTTTCTATATATAAAA
>CAYNVX010000125.1:0-4338 GCA_964400755.1 uncultured bacterium
GACGGTTCTTATCTAGTTTAGGTAAAAGATCTTTCAAATTATTCTCATTCATAATCAGATTGCTCCTAAAAAAATAATATCAATAATCATGATATTAGCAACAATATCATAAAAATATCAGGGAATAAAATTCTTAAATGATTATTTTTATTGATGTTCTTCTTTAATTTCTCTTTGAAGAAGAAGTTTTACAACATTTTTTGGCTCTAAATGATCATACAAAATAGCATGAACAGATTCAGTTATTGGGACTGATATATTTGCTTTTCTAGCAAGCTGCAGAGCAGCTAAACAACTATATATTCCCTCTATTGCCATTCCAATTTCTTCTTTAGCCTGCTCTGGTGTTTTACCCATAGCAATCATATTTCCAAAAGTATAATTCCTGCTGAACCTTGATAAACAGGTAACACATAGATCCCCCATGCCTGAAAGGCCAGTAAGAGTCTCTCTATCGCAATTTTTCGTAACACAAAGTTTCCTCATCTCATGAAGACCTCTTGTCATCAAAGCAGCTTTGGTATTATCACCGAATCCTAGGCCATCGGAAGCACCACAGGCAATAGCAATAATGTTTTTCATGGCGCCCCCAAATGAGACGCCTTGTATATCAGAATTAGGATATACCCTAAAACTAGGCCCATTGAATGCTTCTCCAATAAGCTTCATTGTATTGTTATCATATGAAGAACAAACAACAGAAGTAGGAAGACCTTTTACAACTTCTTCAGCATGCGAAGGTCCGCTAATGCATCCAATAAGATTTTTTTTCTCTTCTCCAAAAATATCCAAAAGGATTTCAGGAAATAATAATCCGGTATTTTGTTCTATGCCCTTTGAAGTAACAACCATTGGACATTGAACGTCTATTAGATTTTTTACTTTTTCGAATACTTCTCTAATCCCATTTGAAGAAACACTTTCAACAATCATATCGACATTTGAAATAGCTTCATTCAAATCAGAAGTAAATTCAACTGATTCTGGAATAATAGCTCCTAAAAGCCTAGGATGCTCTCTTCTTTTTTTTAAATTTTTTACTCTTTCGGCATTACGATCCCAGATCTTAACCTTATGTCCATTTTTACTAAGTAAAATAGCAAGTGCTATCCCCCAGCTGCCAGCTCCTAAATAACCTATTTTCATAAATATTATTTTTGTTTGTTAAAAAATTAATATATACATATTAACACAGATTAAGGTGATTTCTCAAGATTTAGTACCCTTTTTATCCTTATAAGGCTATTTTCGTCTTTTAAAGGAGCAAAACAAAGGTCTATATCATCACATAAAATTTTTACTTTATAAGAATGATCTAAAATATCAAAAATAAACTGTTCACTTTTCCAAGCATAAGATTGAGCCTTATTATTAATTTTTTTCCAAGCGAAATGAAAAGGCATGTCAATATCTTTTATTTTATCAACAAACTCCATGCTTACAACAAATGAACCTGTATTACAAAAAATGAACTCTTTATTATCTTCTATCTCAGAATACTCAATTACTTTTAATCTTCCCTTTTCTTTTGCTAAAAAACCCATTTTAAGAAAATCAGAATCCTTTTTTATACATTTAAGAGAAATATCATTCATTTCTCTTAAATGAAAACCTACTAATTTATTATCAAAAGGTTCCGCTAAAAGATTATCAATAGGATTAATAGTTACATATTTTATTCCCAAAGAAAGATATTTATCATAAAGACCGCTCTTATAAAACTGTTTAAAAACCCCACCATTTCCATCAGGTCCCATAACAATAGATTTGTTTTCTACAACCCATCTTCCATGTTTTTCTAAAAACGGCAAAGACTCCTGTTCAAAAAAATCAATTTGATTTTTATTCATTCCAAAAAAATTATTCTTATTAAAGTATTCAACAGTTTCATTATGATTTAAAAATGAAGTCATAAAGGAAATATATGATCTCGTTTTATATTTCTTTTGGATACAGAGAGCTTTTTCACAAATTCTTTGAAAAAGAGATTTATCATTTATTTCAAACATTCCTTTCGGATGATCAAAACCTAACCTAGTTCCCTGACCACCGGCTAAATAAATAGCCCCAACTAAATTTTGCGAAAAAGCCTTATTAGCAAGCATAATATCTTCGCTGATGGGATAACTAGACTTTTTTAAGGGAAGACAATCATGAAATTTTGCAATTTTTTTTCTTGCAAAAGCTTTTCTTTGTTTTTTTGCTAAATTTAAATCTATTGCCAAGCCTTGAGTTAATAATTTTTTTTGATCCTTAATTAGGTATCCTTCAAAAACATCTTTTAAATGCTGTTGGCCTATTTCATTTAAAAGATATCTGATGTCCATGGGAAATAAATGTTTTTTAACTTCAAAAATGGACAATTTATATAATTCATCTTTTGTATAAATTATAGGCTCATGAATAAGTTTACTATTTGGAGAAGGAACATTTTGCTTTAAAATTCCTTGTTTAGAATCGGCCCAAAGTGAAACAACTTTTATTGGAAAATTGACATTTAAATAATATACAATAGACAAAACTCCGGAATCAGGCACAAGCAAATATGAACATCTATTTTTGATTATTGATAGCATTTCAAAAAGAGATGTTTTTTCTCGAAGGTCAATAATATTTTCCCCTTCAAACATATAATCTTTTTTCATACCAAAAATAATAACTTTTATTCTTTTATCCAAAGAATTGAACAACTCTTGCCACTTATTTAATGACCAGTTCCTCCAAAATCCATGTTTGGTTTCTGTTTGAGCTTGTACGCCAATATAAATATTATCTTTAGAAAGTTTGAACTTTTCTACTAATTGATCCCATTTATCATTCCATTTTAATTTAGGAACAAGTTTACCAAGTTGCCATTTAACCCAATGAGTTGGATTAATTCTATCAATGATCACATCATAATGGCTTTTATCAATTTTTAATTCCGCTAAAGTATGATCAACATCAAAAGGAATCCCTCTTCTCCAGAAAGGCACAATGATAACTTCAATTCCTTCTAATAATTCAAACCCTTCTTTTAAATCTTCTCTAATTAAAAAGGTAATGAAAGCATCAGGGATATATTCACGAATTTTATATATGACAGCATATAGGCCTAATGGAATATCTCCTAATCCTCTGTTCCAAGTTAAAAGAAAACGTTTTTGATTTTTCTTTTTTGCTTTTTTTAAAATAACATTTAATGGATTAGGTCTAACTTTTCTTAATATATTTTTTATCAGCTTCATATTTTACATATTAAGCAATTTTGCAATTTTTTCTATAATATCTTTCTCTTCAATATTTTTCATACATTCAAAATCCCTATTACACTCCCTTCTAAAACATGGAGAGCACTTAACTTTTTTATTAATAACAATACCTGATAAAGGTCCTGTTATTACATCGCTTGTTGAGCCGAAGATAGCAATAAGAGGAATTCTCAAAGCAGATGCTATATGCATTGGGCCGCTGTCATTTGTTAAAAACAAATGACAGCTATTAATAATTGCCATTAACTCTCTAATAGAAGTTTTTCCGCAAAGGTTAATAGCTCTATTATTTAAAGTTTTACAAATCTCTTCAATTTTTTCAAAAATTGATCTTTCACCAACAAAGACCACATAATTATTCTCATCTTCTAAAAGCCTTTTAGCAACTTCAGCATATCGTTCTAATGGCCAGCATTTAGCTGAGCCATACGCAGCGCCGGTATTTATTCCGATCAATTTTTTATTAGATTTATATCCATTCTGAAAAAGTAAATTTTTAGCTTTTTGATTATCTTCTTCGAACAAAAACAATTTAGGCTCTGATTGAGAAATATCAATATTTAATGGCAGCAAGATTTCTTTATAAGTTTTAATAAGATGCTGTTTATCTCTATTTTTAGAAAATTTTAAAGGTTTAGTAAGAAACAATCTTCTTAAGTTAGCTGCATAGCCAATCCTATTTTTTACCTTTCCTTTAAAAAACCACAAAGCTGAAGAAAAGGAATTGGTAAGTAATATTCCTAAACCATAATTGCCAATTCTTAGTTTTTGAATAATTTCTTTTTTTTGATCTTTTTTAAAAGAAAATATCTCATCAATATTTAGGTTATTTAATAAAAGATCAGAAAAAGGATATTTAACCATTGCTGTAATATGAGCTTTAGGAAATTTACACCTTAAATCCTCTAAAATAGGGATAGTCATAACAATATCCCCAATCCAATTAGGCATACGCACAATTATTCTTTTAGGATCTGATATAAAAGTCTTATTTTTCATAATAGGAAAAATTGTGACATATTGCTCTTTTAATGGGTGTAATTAAAAGTTTTAGTTTATGCTGCATAATCAAAACTTTTGCTAACTT
>CAYNVX010000126.1:0-4333 GCA_964400755.1 uncultured bacterium
AAGCATCTTATTTTCACGAACGATATAACTTTTAAATAAATTAGCTTCCGGAGGGACTTTTGCTACTGATAAAACATCAAACAATCTAATCTTTCCATCAACAGGAATAGTTGACTGATGAACAAGACCTGCAAGTTCAACTTTTTTTATAATTCTTTCCTTATATGCAATAAAAACTTCAATGTCGCTTATCTCTTCTTTATACCTATTTTCAATCTGATATTTAGCTTTGGTGAGCGTCAGGTTAATAACATCAATTGCCCCAATTTCCGGTAAATAAATTTTTCCATTTAAAACCTTATAGCCAATATTATTGCCTATATCATTGACAGCTTTTATTATATCTTCCCTTTTAGGATGATATATGGCAATTTTTAAAACATCACCGTCTTGAATAGTATCTTCATATTCTTCTAATAAGGAGCCGGATAAGGGTTCCGGAGTTACACCTTCCATTTCTAAAATGGAAAATTTGCCATCTTTAATTTTATATGAATCTACAACAAATTCATCGGCTCCATATATATCTTTTCCCATAAAAGAGCTAGAACAGGAAGATAGAATAAAAAAGGCAAGAATATATAAGTATTTTTTCATCTGTTTTTTTCGTGCAATAAAGATTCATTACTTTTAAAATAGAGCTATTTTATATAATAACTAACCTTTTTTAAGATAATAAAATATGAAAAGAATATTAGTTACAGGAGCTGCCGGCTTCATAGGGTTTCACTTAAGTTTAGCTTTAAAAAAGCGAAATGATTTTGTTATCGGTTTGGATAATTTTAATTCTTATTACGATGTAAATTTAAAAGATGCCAGAGCTCAAATCTTAAAAAAAAATGATATTGAAATCATCAAGGCGGACATTCGCGAAAAAGAAAAAATTAAGAACATAATCGAAACTAATAAAATTACTCATGTAGTTCATTTAGCAGCCCAAGCCGGCGTTAGACATTCTTTTACTCATCCTGAAGACTATATCGGATCCAATATCGAAGGATTCGTTTCTGTTTTGGAGGTTATAAAAGATCATCCTCATATAAATTTTATTTTTGCATCCTCTTCTTCCGTATACGGCTCTAATAATAAAATTCCTTTTTCAACTGAAGACAGAACCGATAATCAGACTAATTTATATGGAGCTACAAAAAAAGCTAATGAATCTATAGCTTATGCTTATCACCATCTATATAAAATCCCTATGATAGGACTGAGATATTTTACAGTATATGGACCATGGGGAAGGCCTGACATGGCTTATTTTAGTTTTACAAAAGATATTTATGATGGAAAGCCCATTTCAATTTTTAACAATGGGAATATGAAAAGAGATTTTACTTATATAGATGATATTATAGATGGAACAATAGCCGCTATAGATAGTAATATACCTTTTGATATTTTCAACTTAGGTAATAACCAACCGGTTGATCTGTTAAATTTCATCTCAATTTTGGAAGAAAAAATAGGAAAAAACGCTAATAAACAATTTTTACCTATGCAACAGGGTGAAATGCTGGTTACTTATGCCGATATCAACCGTTCTCAAGAAATTTTAAAATTTTCACCAAAAATTTCTATTGAACAAGGATTGAATATGTTTTTTCAATGGTATAAGAGTTATTATTTACAATAGACTTTATTATCTTCGATCACATACTCGCTATTATCAATAGGGCAATTAGCTTTCATAATATTATCCGCAATACTATTAAAAATAAGTCTCTCTCCTCTTTTACTTATCCATCCGATACGTTTAGCAGGATTTCCAACCATAATAGAAAAAGGTAAAACATTTTTTGTAACAACAGATCCTGCCCCCACAAAAGCATATTGTCCTATATTAATTCCGCAAACAATTGTTGCATTAGCTCCGATAGTTGCACCTTTTTGAACAAGAGTTTTATCATATATGCCATTACGAGGAAAAGAAGAACGGGGTTTTTTTACATTTGTAAAAACCATACTAGGACCTAAAAATACATCGTCCTCGCAAGTAACGCCTTCATAAACACTCACATTATTTTGTATTTTTACATTATTTCCTATAATAACCCCTTTTCCAATAAAAACATTCTGTCCGATATTACAGTTTTCACCAATTTGTGCTTCATCCATCAAATGTGAAAAACACCAAATTCTTGTTTTAGAACCTATTATTACATTTTTTTCTATAATTGCTGAAGGATGCACAAAAAAATTATCTTTCATTAGCACCTACTAAATTCTTTTGATTAACAAATACTTTTATTAAATCAATTACTTGATTTTGCTCATCAAGCGACAGATAGGGATTTATAGGTAAACTTATTATTTCCTTAGCTGCTTTTTCAGCTTCAGGAAAATCCCCTTTTTTATAATTCAAATATTTAAACAACGGCTGTTCATGTACACATATAGGATAATAAACTGCTGACGGAACATTATATTCTTTCAAAAAGCTCCTTAACGCATCCCGATCATCGACCCTAATTGTATATTGGGCATAAGAGGATATTGATGATTTATCGCTTTTTAAAAGTGTTACTATGTCTTTTAATTCTTCATCATACTTATTTGCAATTCTGCGTTTGATCTCTAATTCTTGATCAAAAAATTTTAATTTTTCTAATAAAATTGCAGCTTGAAGAGTATCAAGTCTTCCATTTATTCCTAAATATTCATAATGATCTCTTTTTTTTCCGCCATGCAGTCTTATAGCGTTCATTCTTTCATACAATTTATCATCTCTTGTAAATATAGCCCCCCCATCTCCATAACAACCAAATGGCTTTGCTGGAAAAAAACTTGTAGTAGCAATATCTGTCATACTACAGCTTTTTTTTTCATTTTTTTGAGCGCCGAAACTCTGAGCGCCATCTTCAATAACAGTTAATTTATATTTTTGGGCTATATTATTAATTTCATCCAAATTCGCAATACTTCCATTTAAACTTACAGGAATAACGGCTTTAGTTTTTGAAGATATTGAATTTTCAATTTTTCGAAAATCTATATTCAATGTATTTGGATCAATATCAACAAAAACCGGTTTAGCTCCTAATCTTGCAATTACTTCTATAGTGCTTACCCAAGTTAATGGGGTTGAAATCACTTCATCGCCTGGTCCTATATTCAAAGCCATTAAAGCTATTAACAAGGCATCGGTCCCGGAAGAAACACCTAGACAATATTTTACATTTACATATTCCGCTAATCTTGCTTCTAATGTTTTTACTTCTTTTCCCATAATAAAATTAGCATTATCCAAAACAGTTTGAATTGCCCTATTAATGCATTCTTTATGCAATTGATACTGTTTTTTTAAATCAACAAATTCCATTTAACCCCTCTCTTTAACTAAGAAAATAATTCTTCTAACTTTCGCAATTAAAAATATATACAATTTGGTCTGGAAAATTTTTTTAACAAAAAAATTAAAAAATTTATACAATAAAATATAATACCAAGTTAAAAATATTTCTCTTTAATCTAATAGAATTTTTTCACAAAATTTAAAAAAATCCAAAATTCTTTTAATTCTGTTCTAGCTTATTAGAATTCATAATTATTTTTAATAATAATCTTCCCAAACTTTTCATATAACCACAAATTATGAGTGCATTACTACTCGAATAACATCTGATATATTTTCAATAATATCAGAAGCTATCATTGAATATGAAGTTTTATCTAAAGCAGCTTTTTCTCCGGCCATAGCATGTAAAAAAACTCCTAAAACCGCAGAATTATAAGGCTCTATTTTTTGAGCTAATAATGCTGTAATAACTCCTGTTAAAACATCCCCTGTTCCGGCTGTTGCCATACCGGGATCTCCTCTTTGAATAATCAAAGGCTCTTTTTCTGAATGAAAAATTATAGTTGGATATCCTTTCAATATAATAATAACATTATTATCTTCTGCATATTTTTGACATTTCTCTAAAAATATTTTCTCATCTTGAATTTTTTCAATATTCAACAATCTCATCATTTCTTTTTTATGAGGAGTTAAAATAGAATTTTTAGGAATTGCACACTCCTTTAGAGATAAATAAAAAAGAGCATCAGCATCGATTACTAATTTAGAAGTTATTTTAGGAATAATTTTTAAAATTGCTTTTTCTTTTTTTCTTCCAAGACCGGGACCCACGAAAACAGCATCGGCTATATTACATAACTCTATAACACTTTTATCCTCCAAATCTTCAATAATATTAATCAATTCTAAAGGCAGATTTGGTATTTCTTTTTCCGAAATTAATTTAACAATCCCTGCACCTGATCTTAATGCTGCCATACCAGCTAATTTTACAGCTCCATACATTCCTAAAGAACCTCCAATACCTACAAC
>CAYNVX010000127.1:0-4325 GCA_964400755.1 uncultured bacterium
GACTTTTTTATATATAGAAAAAATCAGCTTATTTTCAGACTTTTGCAAGAGGCTCTAGTATTTTTTAATTTATTATTAAGTTTTAATTTATTATTATGTAGATTTTAATAATTTAAAAAGGATGGTCTGATGAAAAAAATATCTTTTATTTTAATGGTGCTGTTTGCTGCGTCTAATGTTCTTGCTCAATCAGATACTATGGATTTAACTCCGGGCTCTGCACAAGATTCTTTAAAAAAATCTTCAAATTGTTTTCCTGTGGAGCCGACTGCATCGGCATATAATGTGCCGGCACGTGTTAACGTATGCGGCGACTATGATTTTTTTATTACCGGTGATTTTCTTTGGTGGGAAGCCATAGAAGAAAATATGGAAATTGCTGCTACAATTAATCCGGGACAAGTGAACAATCCGGGAAATTATTATGGTATCAATTTTAAATATAAACCAGCTTTTAGAGTCGGTGTGGGATATGACTTTACGTATGATGATTGGACCTCTGATTTAACATATACAAGATATAATGCCGCTTTTAGGGCTTCCGGCGATAGGGGCAGTGCCAGTGCTATGTGGAACCTTTGGATTGCTGCTACCTCTCCTTTCGGAGACAATGTTGCAGTACAAAATTTCGGTGCAAAATGGTCTCTTGATCACAATATCTTTGATCTTCGATTAACTCGTCCTTTTTATAATGGTCAAAAACTTGTTGTAAGACCTCACTATGGATTGAAAGGGGGCTGGATTGATCAAAAACTTATCAATGCAAGTTTAGATAATGCCGGTACTTATACATATAACAGTATTTTTAAATCAGAGTCCTGGCTTATTGGCCCGCGCTTTGGTTTGGACTCTAATTGGTATTTGGTAGATAGATTTAGAATTTTTGGTAATGCGGCATTTAGCTTGTTCTATCAAAAATATCATAAAATATCTGCTGAAACGGATTCTACCGAACCGGACAATACTTCTGAATATTCTATAAACCACAATCAATTTTTTATTAATTCAAGTACTGAGCTGCAGCTGGGATTTGCATGGGGTATTTATTTTAATAAAAATAGATATTATTTTGATATAGCTGCAGGATATGACGTTCAGCTATACTTGAATCAAAATGTAATGAGTTCCAATAGATCAGGTGAAGCAACGGAGCCGGGCAATTTAATGTTTCATGGTATGGATATTAATGTAAAATTTGAATTCTAATTATCTGGATTGTTTATTGAAAAACCGAGAAGCTTGCAAGCTTCTCGGTTTTTTTTGTTAGACTTCTTGCATAACTATTTTTTTTATTATCATTTTTCTCTTTTAAGAGAGAAAAAGAGAAAAATGAATAAAAAGATGGAAAAATAAAGATCTTCGCAAGGCGACCTGCATATCCTTTAATAAATGTATCACTGAGTTATTGTTAAAAGACTTTCCTGTACAGTGCTTACCTGGACAGGATGCGATAATTATATATTTTAAGATTAGTTGTTTAACGGTATACAAGGTATTTAACTAAATTCGACCAATCTTTGTTTACAAGGAACTCTCTTATTTCATCCGGAGAAATATTTATTTCACTGCAAAAGTCATCTAAATATATGAACAGTCTATTGCTTAAGTCATAAATATCAAATGTTTCAGATATCCCATCAACGAAATTAGTTCTTTTAAAATAATCTTCAAAGATGGAGACCATATGTTTTTTTAGATTTTCATGAGAAAAGATATATCCTAAAAATTTAAAAGGATGAATATACCTTACTTCATCGCCAATTTTTCTAAGGCGAGTTTGATGGTTGAACAAAAGACTAACCTTGCCATGTTTGCCGAGTGAAGAAATTAAATCTTCGATTTTACCCTCATCTTCTTTAGTTCTCGGAAGTTCAGAATAGGTATAGACTTTTTCTTCTTTAGGCGGGATTTTTATGATGCTTGCAACACTTTTTAAACAAAAACCGGCTTCTGAAAAAACAACACTAAAATTTAAGGTGTTGGTAAAATTATGTCCAGTTACTTGATGGTATGCTGATTCTGGTGGTAAATCTTGTGGAGATAAATCTAACATAAAAAGCTCCTAAATAGTTTTTTTAAAGCTTACATACTCTATATAATATTAATATTTTTTATATAATAAAATTTTTAATTTATACAAATTTTATATAAAATATAGGGTTTGATGAATTGTGTTGTTTTTCCTATAATGCCTATACAAAATTAATAAGAGAAAAAAATGAAAGGCTTTTTCAAAACAATCTTAATTGTACTTTTTTTTATAGGCATAATTACTTTTGCAAAAGGCTGGCAGCTAATAACTGATGGATTTAGGTTAGATAAAATCAGAACTGAGTTGATTGAAAAGTCAGATCAGAATATTAGTGACAAAGTTATCTTATCTGTTATAGATCAGAAGTTTCATTATTTGAGCAAAGGGTCGCAAACCTATGTTTTTGAAAGTGAAGATCAAAATTATGTATTGAAATTCATTAGGTATAAAAGATATGAAATGCCTTTTTGGGTAGAATATTTAGATTTTTTCAAAAAAGGCAAAGAATTAAAAAGAAAGAAATTATCTCATAAGGACAGATTACTAACAAATTCTCTCTTAAGCTATCAATTCGCAAAGGATTATTTAAAAGATGAGACAGGGGTTTTGTATGTTCATCTTAACAAGAGTAAGGATCTTCCTATAAAGACAGCTTTTATTGACCGTTTAAACCGCAAATATGAGATTAACCTTAATGAATATGGTTTTGTCTTGCAAAAGAAAGCTAAGACCTTAGAATCGGTATTAAGAGGTTTAGTTAATAAAGGGGATTCTGAAGGAATTAAAGAAGTGCTAAATTCCTTTTTAGAGACGATTACCAAGATTTCTAGAAAAGGGTTTATTAATGCAGATTATAATTGTGTTAAGAATTCGGGATATTTAAATGGCAAGGTTATAGAAATAGATTTGGGAAGTTTTATACCGAAGGATCTAAGTGATCCTTTAGCATATAAAAGTGAAATGGTAAAATTTACTAAATATTTTATTAAATGGGCTAATAAGAATTATCCCGAAATAATACCATATTATGAATCCTTAATTGAAGAGTTTGCAAAGAAATATTAATTATGAAACGTTTACTTGCATCAATTACATTGATTTTAACAATAATTTTACTACTTGAATTCCGTTATTTCTGTTCAGATGGGTTCAGGGCAGATAAAGTAATATATAGAAAACCATATAATCCTGAATTTGAAAAGCTTCAGTGTGAGTCGGTTGATGACATATTAGGTCAGGAATTTAAATATTTAGGAAAAGGACGGCAGGTATATGTTTTTGAGAGTGCTGATAAGAATTATGTTATAAAATTAATAAGGTGTCATAAATATCAAAGGCCATATTGGACATATTTTTTTGAAAATAACAGAAAGGTGCAAAAGGCTCTTTCTGATCAAAGATGTCGATATAATCGAGCTATGAGTAGTTACCAGATAGCAGCGGATGAATTAAAACATGATACGGAAGTTGTTTTTGTGCATCTTAATAAAACCAGCAATTTAGATAAAAAATTAATTGTTAAAGATCGCCTGCATAGAAAAATTGCAGTTGATTTGGACAGCACGGCATTTATTGTTCAAAAAAAAATCAACTCCTTTGAGGAACTCTTTTATAAATGTTTAAAAGAGAATGAGCAGGATAAAGCTATTAAGATGATAGAATCATTTATTGATAGAGTAGCTGAAAGAACAGCAAGAGGAATTTATAATAGAGATCCTAAGAATTCAGTTAGGAATGCTGGGATTATTAATGATAAATATGTTGATATAGATATAGGCAGTTATTATATCCCTCTAATTCGAAAATCAAAAGAAGATTTCAAAACTGAAATTTTACTTTTCACCAAGGATTTAAGAGATTTCTTAGAAAAAAACGATAAGGAATATTTAAAATATTACGATTTAAAAATAGAAAATATTATTAATAATCAAAATAATTCATTATGAAAATATTTAGAATAATAGTTCCAATAATATGTTTAGTTTTCTTTCTTTTTTTAGCTCAAAACAGGACAGATGGTTTTAGGATAAGCCGCATCAAGTCATCACAGCCTCATAATTTAAATTTAGGGATAAATAATCAGATATCTAATGAAGAGTTAGATTATATCTTATCACAGGATTTTTCATATTTAAGCAGAGGGAGACAATGCTTTGTTTTTGAAAGTGCTGATAAAAAATATGTTATAAAGTTTTTTGATCATTATAGGTTTTACCGTCCATATTATTTTCCTAATATTTCACTCCCGAAAAAAATAGATTTTTATAGAGAGAAGAGGATAAGCAAGAGAAAA
>CAYNVX010000128.1:0-4321 GCA_964400755.1 uncultured bacterium
GAGGTTATTAGCTTAGCTTTTATGATTTTTGGTCTTGACACTTCAGACCACCTCATAGATTAGAAGAAATGGCAATTTCAGAAGGAGAATTTTCAGAACAGGTTTTTTGTAAAGAGATTGGATCATATGAAAGATATGATCATCAAGGAAGTGAATATCCATCAGCTATGATTATGAGAACTCAATCAAAAGAAAAGCAAATAGAGGCTTTTCGAGATTATTGTAGAGCTTGTGCTTTATATGATGTGAAAATAATTAGTGAACAATTATCAAAAGAAGAAATTGAAAGAAATATAAATACAGAAAATTATAAATTGAGGGATGAGTTCATTGAAATTATTACATTTCTTGTTAGGAATAAGAGTATTGATATTAACAAAAGCGATCCATATTCAGGATCCTTTCTTTCTAATAGTTGCTCTTCAATAACTATAAAACACTTAATAGAATTAGAGAGACTAGGTCTTAAATTAACAACGGTAGATTATCAGGGTAATAATATTTTATATTATTTAGATCCTAACTCAAAAGATTATTTAGAGGTTGTTGAATATCTTTCTAAAAAAGGCTTGAATTTGAATCGTAGAAATAAATGTGGTGAAACCTTTTTTATGGAGAGAGCTTCTCAATTAACCCTTGAACAAATGCAGAAGTTAGAGCAATTAGGCGCTAATTTATATATGGTAGATGATTCAGGTAAAAATTTATTATTTCGAGTAGATTTTATGTCTAAAGATGAAAAAAGAATAGAAGAATATCTTTCTAAAAAAGGCATTAAAAGAAAAAAATCTTGGAGGCTTTTAACTAGAACAAAGGATATTACAGCTATTTCTGTCATTGTCGGTATTGTATTTGCCATAGGGTCTAATTATTTGATAAATTATTATAGAAATAAAAGTTTTTAAAAGTATTACAATTGTAATATCTTATCAATATCTTTTGAAGAGAGCTCTTTTACTTTTTGCAGCTCTTTTTTAGATGCCTTTTTAATATTTTGAATGCTTCCAAAGTGTTTTAAAAGTGTTTTTCTATTTTAATGAAAAAATCTTGTTTAATATATTTCTTTCTTTAAATACACTTCTGCAAAATTTATAAAATGGAGTAAAAAAAATGGCTTCACCTGTTGCTGATGACTCGGGTAGATATAATTCTAATGATTATTCTTCTAAAGAAGCTGCCCCTCATGTGAGAGATCAAGCGAGAGTTATTAGAAGAATGGCAATAGCGGCCCTTCTTATGGCTCATCAAAGTTTGGGACCTTTGTATTCTATCCCTGAAGAAGATGAGACATCTGGATAATAATAAAACAAAAATAATTGTAAAAACTTTAGAGATTTAATATATTATTAATGTCTTTAAGATTTAGCTCTTTTACTTTTTGCAGCTCTTTTTTAGAGGCATTTTTAATATTTTTTATACTTCCAAAGTGTTTTAAAAGAACTTTTTTCTTTTTTGGACCTATACCTTCTATCTCAGTCAGTTCGCTTTTAAAAGTTCTTTCAGCTCTTCTTTTTTTATGAAAGGATATTGCAGCTCTGTGAGCTTCATCTCTTATCTTTTGAAGAAGGAATAAAAGTGGAGATGTCGGATCTATTATAATGGGATCTTTTAAATGGGGGATATAGACCTTTTCTTTAGTAAGTCCCTTGTCGTGTCTCGCTCCTTCTTTCGTAAGTGAAATAATATCAATATTAGCAATATTCAATTCATCAAAAACTTTTAAAGCAATATTTAGCTGGGCTTTTCCTCCATCTAATACTAAAAGATTGCAAAAATCTTTTTCCTTTGAAAAATTACGGTAAAGAACCTCTTCCATTGCAGCAACATCACCTTTTTTTTCAGTTTTAATTTTAAAAAGCTTTGTATGTTTTTTATCTTTTTGGCCATCCAGAAAAGTAATTAGCGCAGCAACGTTATCGGAAGATGCAATGTTTGAAGTATCAAGACATTGTATGACTTTAGGGTAATGGTTTAGCTGCAGGGTTTCCTGAAGAGAGAGAAGCTGCTTTTCATAGAGAGACCTTAAGTCCTCTTCTCGTTTGAACTGCGCCTTAGCATTTTTATTTGCTAATTCTATAAGCTCTTTTTTCTTTCCTTTCTGAGGATAGAGAATATTAATCTTCTTCTTGGCGTTTTCAGAAAGGATCTCTTCTATGTTGTGAATATTAGCTATAGGAAAAGGTATGAGGATTTCAGAGGGTATATCCTTGTATTTGAAATGCTGAAACAAAAAGGAGTCTAAAATCTCTTCATCTGAAGAGACAATATTAGAAAAACTGAAATGTTCGGAACCGATTAATTTTCCTTCATGGAAAATTAATTTTAAAATAACTATTGAAAAGTCATCTCTATAAAAACCGATACACTGCAGATCTTTCTGATCTAAGATATCAACAAACTGCGCTTCTGTCACATGTTCAATCTGTTTTAATATATGTAATATGGAATTTGCTTTTTCATATTCTAAATTGTCAGAGGCTTTTTTCATCTGATCTTTTAGTTTTTTTACTATTGTACTGTCGCTTCCTTTTAAAAAGTTTATAGCTTGTTCAACATAAGCTTTATATTCTTCGTGACTACATTTGTTGACACAGGGGGCTATGCATTTTTTTATATCATATAAGATGCAGGGACGGGTGCGGTTTAGAAATTCTAAGTCTGAACATTGACGCAGGGGAAATAAGGACTGCAGAAGTTCTAGGGTATCTTTTGCTGCTCTGGCATTTGTATAAGGCCCAAAATATAAATTTTTATCTTTTGGACGTTTGTTAAATCTAACAATTTTTAGCCTTGGCCATTTATCGGTTGTAAGCATTATAGATGCATAGGTCTTATCATCTTTTAAAAGGATATTATATTTCGGAAGATGCTTTTTTATTAAGGTGTTTTCTAATATTAAAGCTTCCTTGTTGTTAGAAACAATAATAGTATCAATAGTTGCAACTTGCTCGGTTAAAAACTTTACTGTAGCGCGGCTGTCTCTTCCCGGTTCGAAATATTGCTTAATTCTGTTTTTTAGATTTATAGCCTTGCCGACATATATCACTCTGCCTGCTTCATCTTTCATTAGATAAACGCCGCACTTAGTAGGATATTTGACTAGATCTTTTTTATCAAACTTCATCACTTTAATACTTTTTGTTGGAGGTTTAATAGTTTCTGATGAGCATCAATCGGTGTTAGGTTGTTAATATCAATGCTTTTTAACTCTTTTAAAAGTCCCTGCATTTTTAAGTTGGACTCATCTTTTTTATCAAAAAGTAAAAACTGTTCGGTAGGAGATTTTCTTAAAATGTGAGGTTTTTTATTAGATGCTTGATTTTTTTCTAAAGATTCCAACATCTCTTCAGCTTTTTTTATCGCTCTATATGGAAGACCGGCAAGTTTGGCTACATGTATTCCATAGCTCTTGTCTGTTCCTCCTTTAATAATTTTTCTTAAGAATACTATCCCAAAGTCTGTCTCTTCTACGGCAACATTATAATTAACAGCTCCTTTAATCTTTTTCTCCAGTTCGGTAAGTTCCCAGTAATGAGTAGCAAAAAGAGTCTTTGCCTTTTTATTTTCAGTTGTAAGCAGATATTCTGCTATTGCCCAGGCAATAGATATGCCGTCATATGTCGAGGTGCCTCTTCCTATCTCATCTAAAATAATTAAGGATTTTGAGGTACAGTTGTTTAATATGTTCGCCGCTTCCGTCATCTCTACCATAAATGTGGACTGCCCGCGGGATAAATCATCAGAAGCGCCAATTCTTGAAAAGACTTTGTCTACAATGCCGATCTTGGCACTTTCAGCAGGAACAAAAGAGCCAATTTGTGCCATTATTACAATTATGGCAACCTGGCGTATATAGGTCGATTTTCCTGCCATATTCGGTCCTGTTATGATAAATAATTGGTTATCTTCATTGTCCAAAAGTGTGTCGTTAGGGATAAATTCTCCGGTTGCAGAAGATGCTTCAATTAGAGGATGGCGTCCCTTTTTTATTTCAATTTGAGAGGTTTCTGTAATTACAGGACGATTATATTTGTATAACTTTGCAGCTTTAGCTAAAGCAAATAATGTATCGATACGAGCTACTGCATTTGCAGTAAGCTGTATCTCATTTGCATATTTAGAGACCTCTTCTCTTAAATTATTATAAAGCTCACATTCCAAAGCCTTGATCTTTTCTTCAGCTGTAAAAATTTTCTGTTCGAACTCTTTTAGCTCCGGTGTTATGAACCTTTCTGCATTTACTAAAGTCTGTCTTCTTTCAAAAAAGTTAGGAGCATTATGGGCTTGGCCTTTGCTGATCTCAATATAATATCCAAAGACC
>CAYNVX010000129.1:0-4313 GCA_964400755.1 uncultured bacterium
GCCTGTACGGTTCGGAGGGAAGGGAGATTAAATTAAATTTCCCTTACCCCTATCAAGTTTGCACCTTTTATTATAAATTATTAGAATTGCTTTTACTTTTAAAAGGAGATATTTATGCACAAAAGGAATTATTTCTCATTATTATCGCTAATATTCATTTTCCCTTCTCTCTTTTTGTGCGCTAAGCCTTTAGATTTAGAAGTTAATGCAAAAGCTGCTATATTAATTAATGCGGATAACGGCAAAGTGCTATTTGAAAAAAATGCCGATGTCGCTTCTTTTCCGGCATCAACTACGAAAATTGCAACTTTAATGTATATCGTGGATAAAAAAGAAAAGGATTTAAACCGTTGGTTTAAAGCTTCTCAAGAAGCTATCCGCCCGATATCTCCAGCAGAAAAGCATGCCAATTATTATAAATATCCACCTTATTGGTTAGAAACGGATGGTACTCATTATGATATTATGCCAGGTGAGTCCCTTCCCTTAATATCTCTTTTATATGGTTTAATGCATAGATCGGGAAATGATGCAGCCAATGTTGCCGCAGAAGCGGTTTGCGGAACTATTAATAATTTTATGAATGACTTGAATCAATATCTTAATGAAATCGGATGCAAAAGTACCCATTTTTGTAATCCTCACGGCCTTCATTATCCAGAACATGTTACTACAGCAAGAGATCTTGCCATAATGGCAAAAAAAGGTATTAAAATTCCTATTTTTAAAAAAATATTTTTTTCTAGGTCTCATATAAGACCTAAAACTAATAAACAGCAGAGAAAAGAGTGTGTTACTTATAATCAATTAGTTAAGCCAGGCAAGGATTATTATCAATTTGCTTTGGGCGGCAAAACGGGTTACCATGCCAAGGCTGGCTTTAATCTCGTGTCGGTAGCTCAAAAAGATGATAGATGTTTGATTTCAGTAGTCTTAGGAAATAAAACTAATCAGGAACGATATAAGGATGCAATAAAGCTTTTTGATGCAGCCTTTAATGAAAAAAAAGTTTCTAAGATCTTGGTTAATAAATCGAAAATGTTTTTGGCAAAATTGAATGGAGCTTCTTCAAAATTAAAGGCTTTTTTAGTAGCAGACTTGGTTGTTGAATATTATGCATCTGAAGAAGAACCGCTCAAGGTATTTATCGAATGGCAGGATATAAAGCTTCCTATTAAAAAAGGAGATTCTGTTGGAATTATAAAAGTTATGGAAAAAGATAAAGTTGTTAAATCAGAGTCGCTTGTTGCAAAGGATAATGTAAACAGAACAATGTTATTTGCAATTAAAGAGTTTTTTAAAAATCTTTAAAAAACTATCAAGATCTAATTGCTCCGGTCTGCAATTTATATCTATATCAAGTTCTTTTAAAAATTGAGTTAAGGTTTCCCTGTCGCAAAATGTTTTAAGAGAGCTCGTTAGTTTCTTTCTTCGTTGATTAAAGGCTTGTCTCGTCATCTTATGAAACAGTTCCCTATTTTCTAACAAAAGAGGTTCTTTGATGGAGAGCTTAATTATCGCTGAATCAACTTTAGGTGCAGGATAAAAAGAATTTTTAGAAACTTTGAAGCAAAACTTTGTATTTGAGTAATAATTTACAAAAAGGGTTATCGAGCCATATGTTTTAGAATTGGGAAGGGATGTGAGTCTATGGGCTACTTCTTTTTGGACCATAAGAGATATTTCACTAAAAAAAGTATAATTTTCTAATAGTTTTATTAAGATTGGTGTAGTTATATTATAAGGAACGCTTGTTATTACTTTTACTTTTTTGCTGTTTAGAGCTTCTTTTAAATCAAATTTTAAAAAGTCTTCATTATACACTTTAAGATTAGGGTTGTTAAAGGATGATAAATGCTTTGCAAATTTATCATCTTTTTCAACTACTATGACAGAGGCTCCTTTTTCTAATAGCTGTTGAGTTAGTACTCCTGGACCAGGACCAATTTCTAAAATAGTATCTTCTTTTGTAATATTTAAGGTGTTGATGAATTTCTTAACAATATTTCCATCAATTAAAAAATTTTGTGAAAAAGCTTTTCTTGGCCTAGCCTCAATTTCATTTAATAATTTATGCAAATCTGTTGGCTTATAAAGTTGCATTATTCAAATGAAAATGGTTGGAAATCCTCCGGAAGAGAGTTTTCTTCAAAATGAAACTTTTGTCTTAGTTTGTCATAGTAAGATTTTGATTCTTCTGCAACAGACTTTTCTAAAAGTTCATTTTTTAAATTGTTGGACATCTCTTCAAAAGAAGGTAGTTCATTTTTTATATAATCATTTAAATAAAAAATACGGTGTACTGTTTTATTATCTACTCGGCTTGTCTGTGTAATTATATTGCTGTAACTTTTTTTATCTAGGTTCTGCAATATGGATTTGTGTGAATCAGCTAATTTTTTATTTTCAACTTCATATAGATTAGAAATATTAATAGTTGAATTTTCATAATCTTTTTCAATTTCTTTTAATTTTTCATTAAATGTTAGAGGGGAGTCCTTTTCATTTTTAAGCAGTATAAAAGTTTTTTCAGCTAATTCCTTTCCTATTTTTTCATCGTTAGACCTGATAGAGATTACTTGATATGACCACTGCTCTAATGGTGGGTTATCTATACAATAAAGCCTATATGCTTGACGAATTATTTGCGGTGTAACATTGTTTAAAGCTTTAGCATGAACATAAAACCAGGTCATCCTTTGTACTATTAAATCATTTTTAACTATTTTCCATGCTTCATCATAAGTTAAATTTAATTGGTTAATGGAAAGCATGATATTAGGTCCAAAACGTCTTTCTAGATCTTCTCTAATTTCACCATCAGAAATTTGCAGTTCTTTTGTTTTGGAATCTGCTAAAACTAATTCAGTATTTATTATTTCATCTAAAACATACTTCCAGCTAGAAGAATAAAACTGATATCTTGAAGGGGCAGAATTTATTAAGTCAGGATAAGCTCTACGGTAGGCAAGGTCCATTTTTTTTGTTAAATCCATTACTGAAATTGTATTGTCTTCAACTTTGGCTAATATGATATTGTTGACGTTGATATTATCTTGAGTTGTAATTTCTGCAAATGATGCCGAAAAAATAAAAATAAATATATAAAATATACGATGTATGTTTTTCATTTCTTACTTCAAGTTTTATATAAAATATATAGGATAACAGAGAAAGATTTAAATCCAAAGTAGTAAAAGAATTTTTACCTTAGCTTTTTGAAAGAACTGCACCAAAAAAACCATCCATCCCATTTTTTTGAGGAAGCCAAAATAGAGGTTTTTCACATAACTTTAGATTATATTTTTTCATAAAGAAATCTAGCTGTTCTTCATTTTCTTCTTTAAAAATGGAACAGGTTGAATAAACAATTTTACCATTGCTGCTTAGGTATTTATATGCTTTATCAAAAATTTCTTGTTGGGTAGAAATTAAATTTTTTAATTGATTTAGATCGAATTTCCATTTCATGTCAGGATTTCTTCTTAAAGTCCCTGAACCGCTGCAGGGTACATCCAATAATACCCAGTCCATCTTGTTTTCTAAGTCCTTCATTGAGGCACTATTTGGCAGTTTTATTTGGGCATTTTCAATACCTGCTCTTTTTAAACGTTTTTTTGCTTCGACAAGCGCAGATGTTCTAATATCATGTAAATAGAGCTGACCTTTATTTTGCATGGCAGGTGCTATCGCAAGACTTTTTCCTCCCGCTCCTGCACAATAATCTAAGACTAAATCTTTTGGCTTTGCTTTAACAAGAGATGCTATTAACTGGCTGCCTTCATCTTGAATTTCAAAGAACCCTTTTTTAAATTCTTCTAAAGAAAAGAAATTGATCTTTTTTTTGAAATGGAGTCCATTTTGTGAAATATGGCACATAGAAATATCGTGGAAATCCTTCCATTGGTTGTAAAGGTCATCTCTTTTTACTTTTAATAGATTTACTCTAATATAAACTGGAGCCTGACTATTGCTTGTCAGGCATATTTCTGTTGCTTTTTCTCTACCATAATTTTTTGAAAGAAGTTCAAAATAATATTTGGGAAAACTTACTTTAACATGGTCTGGAATCGAAGGGTTAACAAGATAAGGTTCATAATTAAAATTTTTATATTGCTCTATTCTTTTTTCCCAAGTATGGGGCTTGTCCGAGAGATGGTCTAATAGTCCCTGCCATCTCATAATCCCATAAATATTATCACAAATAATTTTACGGTCTTTAGATCCTATGCTTTTGTGCAGTCTAAAGTAATTTTTTAAAAAAATATCCAAAGGATATGGCTGCTCAGAATATTTTTTTAATATTTCCAGTA
>CAYNVX010000130.1:0-4186 GCA_964400755.1 uncultured bacterium
TAAGCTTGCACAACTTAGAATAGAAGAGTAAATAATAACGCTAAGCAAATAGGGAGAATTGCGAAAAAAGAGTGGAATTGTACCAAATTAATAACTAAAAATAATTATAATATTAATTTTCTAACATACTAAACCTCATTTACCTTACTAGGAAGTAAAACATGAAAGCTATTTTTAATTAAAATGCTTACATGTTAAATTTTTCAAAATATTTTTTATATATTATTTAAACAACTAATTATAAGCAACTTCGAGCGCGGAAGGATTCATACCCATCGACCCTACATATATCTATAATAATCGATATTTTTTAATATAATTGTTTAAGAAAGTAGGCTAAACGGAAGAGGTGGGATTCGAACCCACGATACGATTTCTCGCATACACGCTTTCCAAGCGTGCTCCTTCAGCCACTCGGACACTCTTCCAAAATTGTGAAGCTAATAAGATACTTTACTTGTGATAAAAATTAAAATAAAATAAGTTATTACTAAACAGTAAAACTGCTTTATGTCGAATATAATAGAAATTAAAAACCTATCTTTTGAATATGACCATAATATAGTTTTGGAAAATGTAAATTTATCCATAAAAAAGGGTGAATTTGTTGGAATAATTGGTCCGAATGGTGGTGGTAAAACAACTCTATTGAAACTCATATTAGGCTTTTTACCTCCGAATAAGGGAAGCGTTCGAATATCAGGCAAATTATCTAAAGAGGTTCAACATAATATTGGCTACGTACCCCAATTTCATGAAATTGACAGGTACTTTCCAATAACAGTCTACGAACTTGTTTTATTAGGAGCCATTTCTACATGCAACTGGCTTGGAAAATATCCAAATATTATCAAAAAAAAGGCAAAAAAACTTCTTAAAGATCTCAATTTATCAAAAATTATGAATAGTCCTTTTGGCAAATTATCAGGGGGACAAATGCAACGGGTACTTATTGCTCGGGCATTAATCTCCGATCCGGAAATATTAATTTTGGATGAGCCGACATCGAATATTGATGAAAAATCATTAAAACAGATTTTTAAATTATTATTAGATCCAAAAAGCAACAGAACAATATTAATAGTAAGCCATGATTTAAAAGCTATTTTCGAAAATATTACAAAAGTTTTATGTGTTCAAAGATCTGTCTCCACTTTAAAACCTAAAGAAGTATGCGAACATTTTTCAATTTGTCTGCATCATTCTCCAAATCTTCAAAAAATGAAAACATCATGACAGAAATAATCACTTTTTTTAGAAGCAATCCTATTTTTTCTATGGCTTTTATATCCGGGCTAATTATTTCTTTTGCTTCCGGCATAATGGGGTCATATGTAGTTATTAAAAGATTATCTTCAATTACTGGAAGTATCGCCCATTCAATACTTGGAGGAATTGGCCTTGCGATTTGGCTTTCGTACAAGTACAACATTGAATGGCTTACTCCTACAATCGGGGCCATTATTTTTGCAGTCTTATCTGCTCTTTTAATAGGAATAGTTCATTTGAAATATCGAGAACGAGAAGATGCCATTATTGCTATTATTTGGTCGTCTGGAATGGCCCTTGGCATAATATTTTTATCCCTAACCCCTAATTTTACCGACCACTGCACTGACTTTTTATTTGGCGATATTTTTAAAATCGTCTCTTCTGACATCCATGTTCTAATAATTTTAGATATTATAATTTTTTTAATTGTCGGGCTTTTTTACAGAAAATTTTTAGCTGTCTGCTTTGATGAAGATCAAGCAAAGCTTCAAAAGGTTCAGACAAATCTTTTATATCTGTTATTGCTGGTATTAATCGGCATATCTATAGTTCTGATGATTCAAATAATTGGTATAATTTTAGTCATTGCTTTATTAACAATCCCTGCGACAATAGCTAACAAATTTTCCTACCGGCTTCCAATAATTATGTTATCTTCCATAATTTTAACAGCTGTTTTTAATCTTTCCGGAGTCACTCTTTCCTATCTGTTTAATTGGCCGCCGGGAGCTGTAATTGCACTCATTTCAACAATTTTTTATATAGGCTCTTTAACTATTAAAAAATTCAATTAACTTTAAAATTAGTTTTGACATTGACATTTGCTATCAATATCTAATAATATCTCTTCTTCAAAATATATATTTTTAGGAGAAGCAATGTACGCTATAATCGAAACTGGCAGTAAACAATACCGAGTCCAAAAAGATGATATCATCGATGTCGAGCTATTAAAGGCTGCAAAAAATGGTAAAGTTGAATTCAACGAAGTTCTACTTTTTAATGATGGAAAGAAAATCATTGTAGGAACACCCAAAGTTGAAAAATGTAAAGTTGTAGGGCAAATACTAGCAGAAATTAAAGGTCCTAAAGTAATTGCTTACAAATACAAAAAAAGAAAAAACTACCACAAAAAAAAGGGCCATAGACAGAAATATTCAAAAGTAAAAATTACCGATATCAAATTCTCGAAAGAGAACAATGAAGAAACAGTAGAAGCTAAGGAGTAAGAAAATGGCACATAAGAAAGGTCAGGGATCGACAAGAAACGGAAGAGACTCAAACTCTAAAAGGCTTGGCGTTAAAGCAGCAAATGGTCAGTTTGTAACAACTGGTTCTATTTTAGTAAGACAAAGAGGAACCAGATGGCATCCTAAGAAAAACGTTGGCATGGGAAAAGATCACACTCTATTTGCTCTTATAGATGGTATAGTAACTTTTAGAAAAACAGACAAAACTTATATTTCAATTCTTCCAGAGTCAATCACCACTGCCTAAAGGCAGAGGCTTGTAAGGTGACTTACAACGAGGTGGGCACGAAAGTGCTTTGCAAGGGTTGATTAGGGGGCAAAAAGGAAACTTTATGCAGAAGTTAGTTGGAAGAGATACATACACACCATGGGATACTCCACAAGTTCCATGCAACTGTGATCCTGCATTAAACAGAGAGGAAACTCCAAGTAGTGTCGGATTTAAAAACTCTTTCTAACAACCCCGAAGTGGATCTACTCTAGCGGGCGAAGGCTTTAAAAGCTTTAAGCCCGCATTTTTTTAATATTGGCAATTCTTCCCCGCCCATAAAGGAAAGAGTCTTTTTGCCACGAAAAGGATAAAAAGACTTAGACGTTTTTTTAAAAGGAATAGCTCTTTTGATCTTTTTTAGATTCGTATATGAAAGATACTTCGCTAAAATATCTTTTTGCTTCACTCCAGTCTTTTTCAAAGATATTATTTAGCTTATTAAAAATTTCATGATCTGAACTAATTATACCTAGCTCCCTATGAAGGGCGAGTGAATCAGTATCAAGGTTTTGCGAACCAACAAAAAATGTTTTTCTATCAACCATAATTACTTTTGCATGGACAAAAAGTTTATTAAAAATCCTTACGTCAACCCCATTCTTGCTTATTTTTTCAATACTTGAATAGTTTCTATGCTTAGGACTTAAGAGCAATCTAACCTTAACATTTCTTTTTACAGCTGAAACAAGAGCATTTTCAATCTGTCCCTCTTCTAAAAGCAAATCATAAATCTCTATAGAAGAATTGGCCATATTGATTAAATCTAAAAGTTTTTCTCTAGAATTATTGGGACTCCAGACTAAACCCTTATAATTTGGGTTATAATTCTTTCTTTCCCAATCAGCATTAAAAACATTTTGAATTTCTCTAATAGCTGTTTTTGAATTTATAACAACAGCAAAATCTCTTGTTGAGTCAAAATAATCCGGTTTAAAATTATAGGTCATTATTAATGCTCTAGGACAATTTAAAGAGCTATCAACAATCAATGTTTTTTGATGGGTGAATTCATATTTAGGATTGCCAAATTTTATTTCGATGTCCTCTCTTTCAAAGAACTCTTTTATCTCATAATTCTCTGGTAAATCAGCAATCATTACCCTTATTTTAACATTTCTTTTTTTTGCATCAAGAAGAGCATTTCTAATAATTTTATCTTTAAATTGATAATTGACTACATCTAAAGTCTGCGTGGCACTTTCAATGACTTCAAGAGTTGTTTTATATTTAGAATCTGGATGAACTTCTAATTCAGAAATTTTTAAAAGATCTTTCGAAGTACACCCAGATAAAAAAAAGATAAGATATAATACCATTGAAATTTTTCGAATATAAAACATCTTACCTTTCATCAAATTGACGGCATGGAAACCCCTGTTTTTAAACATGGGGA
>CAYNVX010000131.1:0-4158 GCA_964400755.1 uncultured bacterium
CTTATATTTGATAGCAACAGAATATGATATTAATTTTGATTTTGAAAAAGAGTTCGATGATTTTGTCAGATCATTTAATTTTGTAGATTAATTATTTGAGTTTAAAATCTCATCTTTTGTTTTAAAATGAATCTTGGCAACTTTTTCCAAAAGTTCAGCTCCATGGACAGCTACAAATTTCTGTCCTTCTTTTATAACAATCTTTGAAGCACCTTTAGGAAATTGATGGTTATAATCCTGCGACAGCTGTTCAAGCCCGCTTAAAAAAGATGCTCTTGCTAAAATAGATGCTCCGGCAACTACTACATCTTCTTCACCTTTGTGTCTTTGTACTAAATTAACTTCGATCTCTTTTCTTTTAACCGCTGTTTCAACAACAGACTTGTCGGCAAACTGGTCGATGAGCACATCTTTGCAGGAAGTCTTTTTATGAAGGTTTGCGATAACTGTGGCATGGCCCCAGCCTAAAAGATAGTTTAAGTTTTTGAATTTGAGATAAAGCTCATTATATTTTTCAGGGAAAATTCTTACTATCTCATGAACAAAGTTTTTCTTAAGTTCTTTTGCAAATTCCAAAATAGATTTGTCTGACATTTTTTTACTGTCTTTTACTCCCATGGAAATAAGCTCCTTTATCTTTTTTTCATCAGCATAAAGGCCTGCGATGCATAAAGGTCCAAAAAAATCACCTTTGCCGGCTTCATCAACTCCAATTCTCGCATGCATGGGAACATGCGCTTCCGGGTTAGTATATTTGAACTCTTTCAATATTTCCGGTTCTAAATAGAATTCAATAAACTCATCTTTTTCTTTGCCCTGTACTACAAGTTTTCCCGATTCATATAAAGCACATGTTATTCCCTTCTTTTGTGCAGAAAAAATAGTGTAAGGAGGAATGGATATTTTAAAACCCTGGTCTTCAAGGTCTCTTCTTAATTTCTCTTTTAAGTTTAAATCTATTGTAGTAGAAAAACAGGCAGGTTTTTTTTTCATAAAAATTTCATCTTTTTTATAAATTTAAACACTTTATTATAAAAAAAAACAAGCATCATGTTCAGATGATTGATTTGAATTCAATCTAACCTTAAGATAAGATAAGGTTATTTTATAAATAGGCAGTTATATGATTGTTGAAGAAAAAAAGCGTGTAGGCGAACTTTTTAAATCCAAAAGAGAAGAGATGTCCCTTTCTTTAAAAGAAGTGGAAAATGCAACTTCTATTAGAGTGATGTATCTGCAAGCGATTGAAGATGGCAGTGTAGAAAAATTTCTATCTCCAATATATGCCTTGGGATTCCTTAGGCAGTATGCTGCATTTTTAGGTTTGGACGGTGAAAGGATAATCAAAGAAAATCCAAAAGCTTTTATTTTAAAGAACCCTCCAAAAAAACCGGAATTTGATTACGGTATAGGAACATTGGAAATAAGACACTCCAATACAAACGGCATGAGATTGGGCTCTAATGTTTTATGGGTCGGTGTTTCGGTAATAGTATTGTTAGGTGCTTGGTTCTTTGCTAGGCTGCTAGGGATATTCTAATGGCTGAAAAAGCCAAAAGATTTCTAAAGATATTAAATTTTAATATCTTTTTGAAAGGATTATTCATGGGCACAGCTGATATGATGCCCGGCATATCAGGTGGAACTGTTGCCTTTATTCTAGGCATTTATGATGAACTTCTCTTAAGCATTAAGAGTTTTAATTTAGAAGGAATTAAAGCTCTTCTTACCTTTAAATTTTCAAAATTCTTTCAAATCGTAAGATTTAAATTTTTAGCATCTTTGCTTTTAGGTATGGGAACATCAATTCTTATACTTGCGAAAGTTTTGCATTTTTTATTATCTAATGATCTATATAAGTCCTATCTTTTTGCTTTTTTCTTCGGATGTATTTTTGCTTCAATAAAAACAATGAGAAAAAATATTGAAGAGTGGGATTTTCCATTATTTATTTCTATAGTTTCAGGAATAGCCGTTTCATCAGCATTTCTATATTTCAATGATATTTCTTATATTGTTTCAACTGCATACTTTTTTGACTTTAGATTAATATTAGCAGGTCTTTTTGCAATATTAGCGATGCTGCTTCCCGGTATTTCCGGCAGCTTCGTTCTTATGATTTTCGGTGTCTATCCGATGATTATAGCCTCTTTAGCCAATCTATTTAATATTAGCTCGGTTTTGATACTTTCTAATGTAGCTTTAGGAATAATTATGGGATTTGCTCTTTTTTCAAGATTGATATCATGGTCTTTAAAAAAGCATTATTTGGTAACAATATGCTTTTTAACAGGTCTTATGATCGGATCAATAAAATGTATCTGGCCTTTTTTTAATCCTGTTTCTCATAAGCTGACAGCTCCAGATCTTTCTTCTTATCATTCATACATAGCAATTGCTCTAATTTTTATAGGTTATAAGCTCTTTTCTAAAATAAGAATAAAAGAGCCTGAAAAGGCTGTTTAAGGCTCTTGGAATTTATTATGATTTTTTATTAATTAAGTTAATTAAAAAATGTAAAAAAATTGTTTTAGTATTAAAAAATATCTATAAAATTTTATAATTTATGTTTTTGTAAATAGTTTTCATAAAAATCAAAAGGAGAATAAAAATGTCGGCATCATCATGTAAAAGATATTCACCCTCTGAAGAAGTCTATGTTTTTAGAACATTTTCTAAACAAGCGTTGCAATTACGGCAGGAAGAAGAAGCTAAAAATTTCATTAATTTTTTTCATCTCCTGCCAAATATTTGGGGAGAATACGTCATAGGAAGCCCTCAAAAAGGAAATGTTCTCCTTGCTGAGGAACTTCTAGAATTGATGTATCAAAATTCAGAAAATTGCAGTAAGGTGACTGTATTGGATTTGAGTGAATGCGACCTTACCGGCCTTCCTCCGGAAATAAAATTATTTCATAATTTGGAAGTTTTAGATATTTGCGGCAATCCGCTTAAATCTTTGCCTGATGAGATAGGAAATTTAGTGCAATTAGAAGAGCTGGAAGCTGCAGGATGCGAATTAGAAAAAATGCCCGATAGTATTGGAAGTTTGAATAATTTGAAGATTTTAAATGTACATGATAATCAATTACAAATGCTGCCCGACTCGATAATGAACCTTAAAGGAAAATTGGAAGAGCTCTATATTTTTGGCAACCCATGCAATCAAAGATATTATGCTCAATTTTTTAAGGTTGTCAGTGCGGGTTAAACAAAGAATAATAGTCCTCTATCTATTCTGATATTATGGAGTTTATTCTTTTTTTTAAATAAGAATAAAGAACGTGAAAAGGCTATTTAAGCCTTAGTAATTATCTATATAAAAATTATTTTATAAACTATTTATTTTAAGATTTCGTGGCTTAAGCGCCTGTTTTTAAGTAATTTATAAAACAATAATACTATAATTAAAATTTATATATATTAATTAAAATTTGTTGTATAATTAATGCAATTACAATGTATAAAGTAATAATAAAAAAGGATAATTTTTATGTCATTTCTAAGTAGAATATTTTCGAGAAATTCAAGCGATCTTTCTTCGGCAGTCGTAGGATATTTATGCAAAAAAGAGGATAAGAAGCCGGGTTCTCTTTCTTCTTTGCAAATGAAAGCTGCCAGAGAAGTATTAAGAACGAATCAGCAAAAAAACCCAGAGTTTGGCGGTGCTAATTTGTTGGCTGATAGAATAGGATCTATTTTTATTGGACCTATTCTTGAACATGTTCCTAGAGTTTTTTCTGAGCTGAAGGATATTACAAAAGTATTATCATTAAAACCTGATGAAATAGTACGAAAGGCTAAGGTTTTAACAAATTTGCCGTTAGCCCTTGAATATGCGTTATTAATCGATAATGAGAATGCTAAAAATGAAGCATTATATCGTATAGTCAGTGCTTACAGAGAAGCAGGCAATTTACCGGATGCAGAAAGAGTTGCCGGTTTGATTCCTGATAATTTAACCAAAAGCGGGGCATTATTAGAAATTGCTAGAGCTCACTTAAATGCCGGTAATATAAATGAATTTCAACGATTAGTAACAGAAGCGGAAATAGCGGCTAATCTGATTCCTGATAATATAGCAAAAAGCGTGGCATTATTATATATTGCTAGAGCTCACAGAGAAGCCGGTAATATAAATGAATTTCAACGATTAAT
>CAYNVX010000132.1:0-4025 GCA_964400755.1 uncultured bacterium
AACTAATTGTAGCTGTAATTTTTCAGTTATTAAGTGATGCTTTAACTTCTGTCGGCATAGCTACACTTAACCAACCACAAAGAGATATAATTATTGAACTATTTGATCAAAAACTACGTGAATTACCTTTGTTAAGAGAAGCTGTTGATAAATTTGAATTAAATGGAGAAGATGTATTCATTAAAAACTTAGAAAATGTGCAAGGAGACGAACGAGACATAATATATATTTCAACTGTTTACGGTCAAGCTGCAGGAACTTCTGTAGTAAGACAAACATTCGGGCCAATCAATGGATCTTCAGGCTGGAGAAGACTAAATGTTTTATTTACCCGTGCACGATTACGGATAGAATTATATACTTCAATGCAACCAGAGGATATAATTTTGAATAAAAATTCATCGTTAGGACTCCAAATTTTAAGACATTATCTAACGTTCGCTAGAGACGGACAATTAGGTCCAATCAATTCACTTACTGGAGAAGTAGAAAGTCCATTTGAAGAATCTATTGTGGAACTATTAAAACGAAATGGCTACGAAGTTAGCCCTCAATTAGGAGTTCAAGGTTATTGGATTGATATAGCTGTTCATCATCCAGAAAAGCCTGGAGAATATTTAGCAGCTATTGAATGTGATGGAGCAACTTATCATAGTAGTCGTTCAGCAAGAGATAGAGACCGAATTCGTCAAGAAATTTTAGAATCTTTAGGTTGGAAAAATAAAATTTATCGAATATGGTCTACAGATTGGTTTACTAATCCTGCTAAACAAACTTCTCATCTACTGGATTTTTTAGCAGAACTCCGCTTTCCTGAGATAAATAAAGATTTTAAATAAATATTATATATTTTAAATCTAGTTTATAAAAAATTAATTACTGGTGCACTGACGGTGCACCAACCTTCCTATTGCACCATCAAATTCCAGTAAAAACCTGTTGCATCCATTAAACAAGTTCCTTATAATCATACTCATAAAGATTGGATGGCACTGGTTAAAATAGAATACTCCCGCCCTCATAATCCGTCGGTCACAGGTTCAAGTCCTGTCTGCCCCATTTTTAATTTACTCATTTTGCCATATTTAAGTTATCTACAATCAAATCAAAATCGTTCAATCACAAAATCGCCGTACATTAAAGAACTAATTCAACCAGCAAATTGTTCTTTTGATCTCAATAATAATTGTAGCCCTATTCATTAGAAAATCAATATTACTTTTGCATAAAAACGATGAAAAAACTAAACTTTTATAAAAGTTTTCAAAAAATTAAAAAATTTCAAGTTGAAAAATTAATATGAAAGGAAAAATTTTTAACAATAAAGCATTAGAAAAAATAAATTCAGGCATATCTAAATTGCTGGAAAACCAAGAATTAGATTCTAAAGAAGCCTTGCAAGAATTCTTAAATGAAAAGCTTAAAAATGAAAAAATAGATTTTTCTTCCGGGAGAACAAAACAGGAAATAGCTCAAGATCTTATGTATGACGCTTGGGATACGGAAAAAAGAAAAACACGAGTTGAACTGGCTCAAAAAGCGCTGAATATTTTTCCAGATTGTGCGGACGCTTATAATCTATTAGCGGAAGATGAAGCTAAAACGCTGGAAGAAGCTAAAACTCTTTATCAAAAAGGCATGGAAAGCGGAAGAAAAACTTTAGGAAAAAAATTTAAAGAGATGGAAAGTTATTTTTGGGGAATCAATAATACTAGACCATATATGCGCTCTTGTTTTGGATTAATGAAATGCTATTGGGCCTCCAAAGAGTATGAAAAAGCCATCGATTTAGCAAAAAAAATGCTAAAATTAAATCCCAATGATAATCAAGGTGTTCGTTATTTGTTAATCATTTATTTGGCGGAAGTTGGTAAATATGCCGAACTTAAAGAATTTATGGAGAGCCAATACAAAGACGAAAGTTCAACTGAATGGACCTATATTAAAGCTCTTCTGTTTTTTGCTTTAGAAGGCGTATCTAAAAAAGCAGAGAAACTTTTAAATCAAGCTTTAAAAGACAATTGTTATGTTCCTGAATATCTAACAGAACAAAAGCCATTACCACATCTTCTTCCAGATTGTTACAGATGGGGAAGTCCAGAGGAAGCTGTTCTTTTTGTTGCTAATAGTTTAAATGTTTGGAAAAAAATTCCCGGAGCTCTTGACTGGTTAAAGTCTAAATATACCGGCCAGTCTTCCTCTGCCTAGTTTTATAAAATTACTTTTCAACTTTTTCCCAAATAATAGCTCTGCCTTTTCCTTTAGTTTTTAAAAGCCCTTTTTTCTTTAATTGAGCCAAATCATATCTCAGCGTGCGCTCCGAAATCTTAGGAAATTTATGTTTAATTTTACGAAAAGGCAGATTTTTATTCTTTTCAAAAAGAGCTAATATCACTTCTTCTCTTTGCATCAATTCCAATTTTGGTTCCTTTTGTTCTGTTCGTAAAAAAGAAGGAGAATAAGGGTAAAAAATTACCCTAATTGTCGTACCAAGCTCTTCCCATTTAGGTTGCGGATAATTGTTCTTTTCACATTCTTCAACAATCCTTTTATATCCGCTGCCCCATCCCTCCATAAACTGCAATTCGTAAAAAACTCTGGCAATAACACGATTTCTAATTTTACTGACTCCCGCTTTAAAATCTTCCAAAGTAAACCCAAATGGAAACATACCCGGATTTTGTATTTCCAAACGATCGTCATAAATAGCTATTTGAATATGGGATCCGCCTAAAGAGTAATCGGCATGAACCAAAGCATTAATCAATCCTTCGCGGATTGCCAATGGAGAATATTCGGGAATATCTTGACGCTGAATTTCTTTAATTTGAGAGGTTAAACGAGTATTGCGCGCTATAAATTTAAGCACTTCGTCAATGGCTTCTAGAATCGTACCGTCAATATCATATCTATCTAAAATATTAGCTTTAGAACTTCCATGGAATCGTGCGCAACTGATCCTGGCTTCAGGAACAAAACTTTTACGGTAAGCGCTTTTGCCAAAAAGAATCAGCCCTCCTATAGAAGGAACGATTCTATTAGCTGCAAGCACCAGAACATCTAACGAACGTAATTTTTGTTCATTGATTTTCCTATTAGCCTTTCTAAAAAATAAATTAATTTGTTCTATATCTAAAGCTTCTTTAGTTAGATCAGATAACGGCTGTTGATCAAATGAAGGCGAAAGTACAGATCTTTGAAGTTCATTTAACAGTTCAGGACCTGCAGGCCTGCTAGTAGATCCCAATCGAATATAAACTCCATTTGGGAATCCTTCTTTTTTAAGATAAAAAGGCGCCTTCCAATGAGAAACTTTAACGACAAGCAAATCTTTTCCGTTGATTGTAGTAATTTCTATTTCCGGAAGCATTTGCGGATAAATATTATCAGCAATCGAATTAGCTAACTTTTCTTCTGACTTAAAAATGTCCTCTATCCCGATGATTTCCCCTTCCGGTGCTCTGCCGATAATTAATATTCCTCCTGCCGTGTTGGCAAAAGCAATAATAGTTTTAAGAATGGGCACAAGCGAAGAAAGATCTCTTTTATATTCTAAAGTTTTGGATTCAGGTTCGTTCAAAAGCTTCTCTATTTTCATAATCACCGCCTATTGTTTTACCCTAATACTGCAAAATCCTGCAATTTTACTGCAACATAAAATTGCAGGATTATAAAATTAATTAAATTGCGGTGCAAAAATAATGCAGTGAACTTCATAATGCACCAGTCTTATCCAGCAACAACTAGTAGATTTTTAAGCTTATAATTGGATGATGTTGGATAGGTGGGAAAATTCCTCCCTCATAATCCGTTGATCGCGGGTTCAAGTCCTGCCTGCCCCATTCTGATTATCAGCAAGTTAGATCCAAAAAGAGTGTAGAAAAAAGAGAAAATTTCACAATAGATGATTTCTGGAAAAGCTTTAATTTACAAAATAATAAAACCTTAATCGGCAAACCTTCAAGAGGCCCAGGGCGATTGCATGATAAATTATTTGATCCCCAATAAATGTAATCTATAATTTG
>CAYNVX010000133.1:0-921 GCA_964400755.1 uncultured bacterium
TTATATGAAGGTTATTAGCTTAGACTGTGGTCCTAATTTTTGGGACCATTATACTCTTAAAATTCTTGATAGGAAAACCTATTTCTGATTAACTCTCTTTTGCTCAGAGTTTTACTTAGAATGGGTCTCATAATCCGCTCTTCGCAGGCTCAAGTCCTGCCTGCCCCATCGATTTAACTCATCGAAATAACAAAATTGCTCAATACTATTCTAAAAAAATGTCTTTAATAGCTAAAAACGTCTCTAATTATTTACAATTTATAAATAGAGATAACACATGAAAAAAAACACTATTGCCATTTTTTTATTATTTTTCATTTTTAGTTTTAAGGCTTATTCCGATAATAAATCTACAAATAATACATCCTATTATGATGAAACCAGAGTAGATCCTTGGGAATATAAAATTCTTAAACAAAACTGTAGCTTAATTGTTGCTAATGTAAGAGAACGATATGCAGGAATGGGGGCTATAAATTCTTCAGGATTCACCCAAGATGTAAAAGCTAACATTACAAACTATTTATTTTCTGTAAGAACAGATGCTGCAAAAAAACTTTATCAAGAATGCGAAAAACTTAAATGGGATGTGGATAAAATATGCCGATTATTTTACTCCTAGATTTAAATACTTCGGTTCAAGAAATGATCGCACCACTTAATTAAAAATTTAATTAGGTGTAGACTCTTTGCATGAAAACAACAAAATTATCTGTAGAAGAAAGAGAAAAGATCTTTTATTATCTTACTCTAAATAAGTCCTGTCGAGAGATAGGAATACAACTAGGAAGGTCTCATACGACTATAAGTCGAGAGATAAAAAGAAATAAAACAGAGTGGGAATATTCCGCTTCTAAAAATCTTAGTAAATCTATGCAAATGCATAAAATTATTTTGACACGTTAACCTAGCAGTTTTGTT
>CAYNVX010000133.1:931-3981 GCA_964400755.1 uncultured bacterium
AGTTTTGTTAACGATTAGCGTACCAAAAGTTCTTTGGTAAATTATCGAATTATCACTTGCAGGATTTATATCTTGAAAGGACCGAAATCTCGTCGATAAATGCAATACATTTGCCGCTTTTACTATCTTAATAAATTCCTTATACAAACTCCAAACGTGTTTTTTTCGATTCCTTGCAGGTAGAAAAAAAGCGGAACTGCAAAAAGAAAAGAGATTCAGGAAATGGGATATGCAATTATAGTAAATATTGGAGATCAGTATAGCGACTTGAAGGGTGGTTATTGCGAAACTGTGTACAAAATCCCAAACCATATATATATATTGTGGACTAACCCACCTTCTGTCTATTTTACAGAACATACAATTTTTTTCAAAAATGTATTGAAAAAAATCGTTTTTATTCAAAAATTAAAGAATTTTTTTTCCAGCCAATGACCGTTCCTTTTTCTCTTTCTTGTGTTTCTTCTCCTGAGTAAACAATATAGCCACTTGATATAGGAGCTTTTGCTAATGTATTCCAATAAGATAGAGCATCAAAATAGTCTGAACTAATCGTTTGACCAGACTTGATTTCGATGGGAATACGTTGATTTTTTTGCTCTACAATGCAATCTACTTCATGACCATGTTTATCTCTCCAAAAGTATATTCTAGGTAAAACTCCGGCATTGTATTTTTGCTTGATAAAGTCAGAGATGATCATAGATTCAAATAAGCCTCCGCGTAAATAATGGCTTTTAACTTGTTCCACAGAATCGATTCCAAGCAATGAGCAGGCAAGTCCAGGATCATAAAAATAAATCTTAGGCATTTTGACAAGACGTTTACTAAAATTTTCAAAATGAGGAGGAAGTAAAAAAATGATATAACTCATTTCTAAAATTGAGAGCCATGATTTAACTGTTCTTTGATCTATCCCGCAATCATTTCCAAGAGAAGAAAAATTTACCAGCTGTCCAATTCTTCCCGCACAAAGTTTTAAAAAACGTTGGAATATCAATAAATCCGGAATGTTTTTTATCATACGGACGTCTTTTTCTACATAAGTACTCACGTAGTTTGTATACCATTCTGCAGGTGAAAGTTTCTTCGCATATATTCTTGGATAAAAACCGGTAAAAAGAAGATCATCCGCAGAATTAGCAAGCAAATGATGAGCATTTAATTCTTCGATGGATAAAGGAAGAAGTGTCAAAATGGCAATCCTTCCAGCCAAGGTTTGTGAAATCGCTTGATGAATCAAAAAATTTTGAGAACCAGTTAAAATAATTGCACCTGATACAGGATTTTGATCGACATAGGTTTGGATATAGGATAAAAGATCAGGAACATGTTGAATTTCATCTAGAATTACCCCTTTTTTGTTTAGAAAAGTTTTAAGAAATCTTCTTGGATCAGTTTTCGCAAATTCCCTTATATCCAAATCCTCTAATGTGACATACTCATGCTCTGAAAAGACACTCATTGCTAAGGTAGTTTTTCCGGACTGCCTGGGCCCTAAAAGTGCAATCACAGGATATTGCTTTGCAAGCTGCTCGCATTTAAGTCTTAGATTTCTTGGTATCATTTTAATTGTCCTTTTAGGCTAATCATACATGCCAATGCTATATCTGTCCAGTATATAGATATCCAATTAACTGTTAAGAGTTTGTAGCTTAATCAAAATAAAAAATTAGAAATTGATTGAGGTGGTCTGAAGTGTCAAGACCACCTCAATGTAAGAATAAGATATGAATAAAACGTATTATATTTTGTTAATAAATGCTCTAAAGAAATGTAAAGTTGAGCTTCTTGGGCTGTTTTAGGAAAGGGTGGTGTTTTCATATATAATCTTTTTTTTATCTTCTTATATCATTTTTTTTATTAATTTATACAATATTTTTAATATCGTGGATTGCAACAATTTATGATTAAGTGTATTAATTAAATTTATTATTTGTTGAATTAGAGTTATATATTAAGATTTTGTAGATTGCTTAAGGTAAAATGAAGTGGTATAATATATCATAAGATACATTAAGGAAAATGCAATATGAAACAAAAAAATAAACCTTTGTTAAAAACAAAGTTAAAAAATTTTTATTTGAAGTCTCCTAAAAAAATTATCGGTTGTTTAGATGCATTTACCCAACAAGCTAAGACTAAAATATTTGGTTTAGATTTCATTTTATTTCCCGATGTTTATCCTTCTCAATGTTTTCGAACAACTAAATTTTTGTTAGATAGTATATCTAAGAAAGTTTTTAATAAAAATGTATGTGATATGGGATGTGGAATGGGTGTTATAGGTATATTTTCACTTCATAAAGGTGCAAAAAGAGTTGTTCAGATAGATATAAATTCTAAAGCAGTTGAAAATGCCATAGCTAATAAAATTTTTTATAAACATAAAGAAGAAATTTTAAATATTTATAAAAGTGATTGTTTTGATAATGTACCAAAAGAAGTATTCGATTTGATCATTTTTAATATTCCTTTTCATTCTGACCCTCATGAATATAAAAATGAAGTGGAATATGCATTTTTTGATTCAGAATTTCGATCAGTAAAGAAATTTTTAACTCAATGTAAATTATATGCCCATAAGGGAACTGAAATTATTATAGCTTTTTCTAATAAAGGAGATGTGAAAACATTAGAATTATTGTTTGATAAATATGGATATGAATGGCAGCTGTGGAAAAAAAATAATGAAAAGGCTAAATATGATAATAGGTTATATTTATTGGAATTAGCATGATAAAAGGACAAACTATGAAACAAAAAATAGTAGATATTCTTATGTTTTTAAATTTATCTGAAAAATTAAAAACACAATTTAGACATAGTTGGACTTCAAATGGAAGACAAGAAAGTGTAGCAGAACATTCCTGGAGAGTTTCGTTAATGGTAATTTTATTTTCGCCTTATCTAAACAATATAATTAATGTTGAAAAAGCTCTTAAAATGGCCATTATTCATGACTTAGTAGAATATAAGATAGGTGATGTACATTTTTTTGAAATTAAAAATGATATTGAAAAAAGAAAAAATAAATATGAAAAAGAAAA
>CAYNVX010000134.1:0-3885 GCA_964400755.1 uncultured bacterium
TCTTACGTTGAACATCACTGTTCAAGCCCTTCCCTTTAGGGGAGGGTAGTTGACCTCCTTGTTTTTTTTAGAGAATTAAATTTTAAAGAGTTTCAAAATTAACAACAATTTCTAATTTATAAAATATATTTTTGATAGATCTTTAAATTTTTATTTTTAATTTATTAATAAAAATTGATTAAGTACTCGGATATTACATATAGTTTTATTAAGATATAGGTTATATTTTTGGTGGTTCTATAAAAAAGTAAATAACTTTTTTTAAGTACATCTCCTGATTGACACCATAGAGACAAATGCTTTAAAATAAATCTTTTTTAAAAAAGATTTATTATGGATGAAGCAATTTTAAATAAAGAATATAAGTATGGGTTCGTAACTGACATTGAGTCGGAGACCTTTGAAAAAGGTCTTAGCGAAGATGTTATACGATCTATTTCTAAAATGAAAAATGAACCTGACTTTATTTTGGATTTTAGATTGAAAGCTTTTCATATTTGGCAAAAGTTAAAAGAGCCAAGGTGGGCAAATATTGACTATCCGCCGATTAATTATCAGGACATATCATATTATTCAGCACCGAAAAATAGACCGAAATTAAATAAGCTTGAAGAGGCTGACCCTGAACTTTTAAAGACCTTGGACAGGTTAGGCATACCTGTAATAGAACAGGAGCGGATAGCAAATGTAGCTATAGATGTTGTATTTGATTCGGTATCGATTGGGACAACGTTTAAGAAAAAATTGGATGATGCAGGGGTAATATTATGTTCTATTTCGGAAGCTATTCAAAAGTATCCTGAGCTTATTAACAAATATTTAGGGTCTGTTGTTCCCTTTAATGATAATTTTTTTGCTGCGTTGAATTCAGCTGTATTTACAGATGGTTCATTTGTATTTGTTCCGAAAGGAGTAAAGTGTCCAATGGAGCTTTCTACCTATTTTAGGATTAATGAAAAAGAGACAGGGCAGTTTGAGAGAACATTAATTATAGCAGAAGATGGTGCTTCTTTAAGTTATCTGGAAGGATGTACAGCACCTGCTCATGATGTTAATCAACTGCACGCTGCAGTGGTAGAGATAGTAGTGCTGGACAACGCCAGCGTAAAATATTCAACCGTGCAAAACTGGTATGCAGGAGATAAGGATACAGGACTTGGCGGAATATATAATTTTGTAACTAAAAGAGGGCTTTGTAAGGGAAAGAATTCTAAACTTTCCTGGACACAGGTCGAAGTTGGAGCGGCAATTACCTGGAAATATCCGAGCTGTATTTTACTTGGCGATGGATCTTGTGGAGAATTTTATTCAGTAGCTTTGACCAATAATAAAATGCAGGCAGATACAGGAACGAAGATGATACACATTGGAAAGAACACCAGATCCAAGATTATTTCAAAGGGGATTTCTGCAGATGAGTCTAGAAACAGTTATAGGGGAGTAGTAAAGATTACAAAATCAGCAGTAAATGCAAAAAATTATTCTCAGTGCGACTCTATGCTTGTCGGCTGCAGCTCTTCAGCAAATACCTTTCCCACTATTGATGCTAATAATAGTAGTGCAGAAGTGGAGCATGAAGCCTCAACATGTAGGATGAATGATGAGCAGATATTTTATCTGCAGTCGAGAGGTTTTACAAAAGAAGATGCCATACAATTAATTATTAAAGGTTTTTGTGAAGAGGTTATTAAAAACATGCCATTAGAGTTTGCTGTAGAATCGCAAAAGCTATTAGCGATAAAGTTAGAAAATTCAGTAGGTTAAAAATGTTAAAAGTAAAAGATTTACAAGTTGAAATAGATAATAAAATTGTGCTCAAAGATTTTAACTTAGCTGTTAATAAGGGGGAGGTTCACATTATTATGGGACCTAATGGAACGGGCAAATCTTCTTTTTCAAAAGTTTTAGCAGGCCATCCTTCATATAATGTATCTAAAGGAAATATTGAATTTAATAATAAAGATCTTTTAGCGCTTGATATAGAAAAACGTGTTCATGAAGGGCTTTTTATTGGATATCAATATCCTGTTGAGATCAATGGAATAAGCAATTTTGAATTTTTATATCATTCTACCAATCAAATAAGAAAGTCAAAGAATATAGATACCCTTACAAGAGATGAGTTTGAAAGCTTATTAAAGAAAAAAATGGCTATGCTGGATATTTCTCAAGAATTTATAGACCGTAATATTAATGAAGGGTTTTCAGGTGGTGAGAAAAAGAGAAATGAAATTTTGCAAATGGCTCTTTTAGAACCTAATTTAGCGGTTTTAGATGAAATAGATTCAGGGTTAGATATTGATGCTATGAAGATAATTGCTAATTTTTTATCTACATTCATGAATGAAAATAGGGCGTTAATAATTATTACCCATTATCAAAAGCTTTTGGAAAATATCAAGCCGGACTTTGTTCATATTATGAAAAATAACAAGATCATAAAATCGGGAACTATGGCTTTAGCGAAAGAAATCGAAGAAAAAGGGTTTGATGGGTTTATTGAGGAAGACAATGAACGAACTTGACATACAGGGAAATAGGCTGTTACAGATTTTAGAGGGTCATTATCAGAAGGTCTTGAACAAGGAAGATCTTTTGGAAATATGGAAGAAAAAAGCATGGAATCATTTTCTAGGTTTAGATTTTTCTAAAAATAAATATTTAGCTCACTTGAATAAAATTGAGTATCAGCTTCCAAGAGAAGAAGAAACAAGTATTAATGAGTTAAAAAATATAATTTTTCCTGAATCTCAAGGTTCTTATATTCTTTTTGTGAATGGTTTTTTTAATAAAGAGCTCTCTAATATCGAAGAAGTTAAAGATAAGATTGAGATCTTTGATCTTCAAGAAGCTATGAAGCATCATCCAATTTTCATGCAGAAGATGACATTGGACTCAGTTAAGTTTGAGCATGAAAGTTTCTCCCTGTTAAATGCAGCCCTGCAGATAAAAGGGCTATATGTTCATGTCCTTCCAAACTGTAAAATAGAAAAACCTATTCAGATCATACATATTATTACAAAAGAGGCTAAGGACTTAGTCATTTCACCTCGAATAGAAATATTTTTGAATAAAAAATCTAGCGCTACGATTTATTTTACTATAAAAGATGATCAAGAGAATAAGAACTTATGGATAAATCAGGTTGTTGACTTTCATCTACAGGAAGAAAGTATATGCGAGTACATTCAACCGATCCTTATGAAAGGCAAATCTATCTTTTTTGACTGTATAAGGGCTGATTTACATAAAGAAAGCCGATTAAATATTATATCAATTGTTAAAAATAGTAATTTAATAAAACATGATTATAAGATTAACTTAGTTGAGCCGTTAGCGGCATGCAAGATCAAAGGTATATGCATGTTGGAAAAAGAAAACAGCTGTGATATGTATCTAAAGGTTAACCATCATGCAAAAGAAACCCATTTTTCCCAGTTATATAAAACTGTTTTAAAGGATAGCGCAAAAGCTTTCTTTCAAGCAGATGTTAAAATTAGGTTTGATGCTATCAAATCTTCATCTGATGTGCAAAACCGCAATTTACTTCTTTCTGATGATGTTAAAGTAATTAGCCAGCCGAACATGCAGATCTTTGCTGATGATGTTAAAGCAACTCATGGGTCTACTATTCAGCAGATTGAAAAAGATAAGCTTTTTTATTTATTGTCTAGAGGTCTGGATAAAGATTTTGCTAAAAGTTTATTAATTTCATCGTTTAAAAAAGAAATAATAGATTTAATAGAGATAGAGAGTATTAAAAAAGAGTTAGAGGAATCCGATGGTTTTTGATATTGAAAAAATAAGAAAAGACTTTCCTATATTAAATAAGAATAATTCTTATATTTATCTAGATTCTGCAGCCACAACACAAAAACCGACTTG
>CAYNVX010000135.1:0-3885 GCA_964400755.1 uncultured bacterium
ATGGACATATTCCGCAGGTCTGCCCCTTCCTTCTATTTTAAAAATGGATACCCCAGAATTTATAAGCTCGTCCATATGTTCGATCATACATAGATCTTTAGGTGACATGATGAATTTATTATCTATTAATAGCTCTTGTCCTGTCTCTTCTTCTATAACTTTATATTGCCTTCTGCAGACCTGCAGACAGGCCCCTCTGTTTGCGGAAGTGTTATATTGCGCAAGGCTCATATAGCATTTGCCGGAGATAGCTACACAAAGAGCCCCATGTATAAATATTTCAATTTTTAATAGATTGTTTGATGGGCCTTTTATTTTTTCTTTTTCTATAGCATCGGTTATTGCTCTGATTTGATTTAGATCTAATTCTCTTGCCAAAACTATAACATCGGCAAATTGAGAATAATATTTTACAGCTTCTATGTTGGAAACATTGGCCTGTGTCGATATATGAATAACCATCTTTTGAGATCTTGCATAAGATATTACAGATATGTCATGTGCTATAATCGCGGAAATGCCGGCTCTTTTAGCCCTATCAACGATTTCTTTTACTAACTCGATCTCAGAGTCATAAATAATAGAATTCAAGGTTAAATAGCTTTTAATGCTGTTTTTTTGACAAAGATTTGAGATCTCTTCCAAATCATCGAGTGCAATATTAGAAGAGGCCTGCTTTCTCATGTTTAGCTTGTTTATGCCAAAATATATAGAATCCGTTTTGGCATTTATTGCTGCAATAAGAGCCTCTTTAGATCCAACTGGAGCTGTAATTTCAAATTTTTTATTCATATAATGCCTATAATAAGAAAGATAAAATTATGCTCGATTTAGAATCATTAATCAAGAAATAGTCTGCTAATTAGAAGAGCTTTTATCTTATCAAACAAACTTTGACATTTTTCAAAATTTCTTTTTGCGCCTTTTTTAAGGTAGAGTCGGAAAAAGGTTTTTTGAACATGTAAAAAGGATCTAAGGTTTCATCAGGTCTAAACCTTTGAAGGATATATTTTGATGCCCCTTCTATTAATTTTGAAATTTTTATAGGATCATCTGCACTATGTAAGTCCTTTACTAAGGTTGTTCTAAACTCATAAGCTATATTCGATGACATTATTAATTGTATGCTCTTTTTGATATTTTCCAAATTTACATTGTTTCTGGTTATTTCTTTGTATTTTTCTAATGGAGCTTTGATGTCCATCGCTATGTAATCCAAGAGATTTTGGTTAATAAGATTTTCTAAAACTCTTGGATTAATACCGGAGGTATCTAATTTTACAAGATAATTAAGATCTTTTACCTTTTTTATAAACAAGGCGAGATCTTTTTGGATGGTTGGTTCGCCGCCTGTGATAACAATTGCATCCAGTTGATTTTTTCGGTTTTTTAAAAAATCAAGGACTTTTTCTTCTGACATAGCAGTTTTAAAACGCTTTTTTAAAACAAGATCGGGATTGTGGCAAAAGTGACATTTAAAGGGACAACCCTGAGTAAATATTATTGCAGATATTTTATCAGGGTAGTCAATCAATGAAAACTTTTGAAAGCCTCCAATTAACATTTTTTGCTCAAAGCAGGTTCTATTTCAGTGGACTTATAGTTTTTTCTAATGTCATATTCAGACTGTTTTCCCTCATTCCATTGTCCTACTGGCCTTAAATATCCAACAACCCTTGAATATACTTCGCATTTATGGTTGCAGACAGGGCATGTCTTATGTTCGCCGGCAAGATAGCCATGTTCCGGACATACGCTGAATGTTGGAGTTAAAGATAGATATGGAAGCTCATAGGTTTCAAATACCTTTTTAATCAAGTTCTTAACTATGTTTTTGTCTTCTATTCTTTCTCCTAAAAAGGCATGCAGAACTGTTCCTCCAGTATAACGTTTTTGAAGAGTGTCTTGGTGATCCAATGCTTCAAAAATATCATCTGTATAATCTACAGGGAGAAGTGAGGAATTGGTATAAAAAGGTTTAGCACCATCTTTTAAAAGTTTTTCATTGGCTGTAATTATGTCCGGATATCTTTTCTTGTCTATTAGAGCTAGCCTAAAGCTTGTTCCTTCAGCTGGAGTTGCTTCTAAGTTATAATTGTTGCCTGTATCATTTTGGAAAACACTTAGTTTTTCTCTCATGAAATCCAATACTTCTTCAGCAAAAGCTTTGCCTTCTTCAGAAGAAATGTCTTTTCCAAAAAGGTTTAGGCAGGCTTCATTCATTCCAATAAGGCCAATTGTTGAAAAATGATTAGTCCAGTAACAGTTGTGGCGCGCTTTCATATCTCTTAAATAAAATTTGGAATATGGATAAAGACCTTTATCTGTTAAATGTTCGATGATCTTTCTTTTGATCTCTAAACTTTCTTTAGCTATCTCCATTAGATCGTTTAAATGATTTATAAATTCTTTTTGGTCATTAGCCAAATAACCTATTCTTGGAAGATTAATGGTTACAACACCAATAGATCCTGTAAGAGGATTAGATCCGAATAGGCCTCCGCCTCTGCTTTTCAGCTGCGATGTGTCTAATCGTAATCTGCAGCACATTGATCTTGTATCTTCCGGATCCATGTCGGAATTTATGAAGTTTGCAAAATATGGAATTCCATATTTTCCGGTAACTTCCCATAAAATATCTAAATTTGGATTTTCCCACTGGAAGTCTTTTGTTATATTATATGTAGGTATCGGGAAGGTAAAGACACGTCCTTTTGAATCGCCTTCTTTCATAACTTCCAAAAAGGCTTGGTTTAATGTGTCTATTTCCTTTTGGAAATCCTTATACTTCTCTTTTTTTATTTCTCCGGCAATAACAACAGGTGATTCCGCATATAAAGCGCTTGGATGTAGATCCATCGTAATATTAGTAAACGGAGTTTGAAACCCAACTCTTGTCGGAACGTTGATGTTAAAAATAAATTCCTGCATCGCCTGTTTTACCTGTTTATAAGAAAGTTTGTCATATCTTATAAAAGGAGCTAATAGTGTATCGAAATTAGAAAAGGCCTGAGCTCCTGCTGCTTCACCTTGTAGGGTGTAAAAGAAGTTCACTACTTGTCCAAGAGCGCTTCTAAAATGTTTTGGAGGTGCACTTTGCACTTTTCCTTTAACACCTTGGAAACCTACAGTTAATAGATCTTTTAAGTCCCATCCTACACAATAAACAGCTAATACGCCAAGATCATGAAGATGAAAAGCTCCTTCAATATGAGCTCTTCTAATGTTGGGAGGATATATTTTGTTTAGCCAATAAATTTTGTTGGTTTCAGATGAAATATAATTGTGTAATCCTTGTAGTGAATAAGACATGTTGCTGTTTTCTTTTACCTGCCAGTCTAATTTTTCTAAATATTGATCAATTAAATCTACACCGGCTTTATTCGCTATCTCTCTAATTTTTGCATGCTGTTCACGATATATAATGTAAGCTTTGGCTGTTTGTTTAAATGGAGAGGAGAATAATACTTCTTCAACTATGTCCTGTATGTTTTCTACTGATGGCACTTCATCTTTGAACAATTGTTGAGCTAACTGTAATACTCTGATCGCTAAGGTTTGTGCTATATCTTCTTTAAATTCATTTGATGCTTTTCCTGCTTTTGTTAGAGCTTTTATTATTTTCTTAGCATCAAAATCTACAACCTGATTATTTCTTTTTTTTATCTTTTCTATTTTTGTTTGAATAGACATGATGGACTCCTTTTTTTATTATTTTTTTTAATATGTACTTCAAAAGCAACAGTTTAGGACAATTTAGCGCTTGAGTACTACATATTGTGTTTTTCTGTTCTATTAATACTAGATATAGGGTTCTGTATTTTATATCTACAAAAATTTTTATTTTTTTTGATAATAGGATGTTAAAAACCTCTATAAGATTCA
>CAYNVX010000136.1:0-3875 GCA_964400755.1 uncultured bacterium
GATTTAAGAATATCTTTCTTGAGGAGGTCGCTTGATTAGATCTTAAAAAAGTGGACCATCGAGAAATTAAAATTTTTATCTTCATCGTTGATAAGATTATCGAGAAGATAAAGTTAAAATAAATTCTTTATAATATTTCAAATGTTCACAAAGAATCCTGCTAATTTCCTGATTGGATTTTTCTAAAAAAGCCTCTTTTTGAGAATCACTCATTTTAGAAAGATTGGCAATGATCTCTAATTTTTGCTTAGGAAGTACAATCACTTCAGCCAAGATCTTATTCTCAGGATAGGTTTTATTCCAGAACGTTTGAATATATTCTTTAATTAACTGAGAATCAATAGAATAGCTATATGGCTTCATTTTAATCTTTATATATTGGGCTTTATGAATAGCAGCAAAGCCTACAGCTAAAAGAAAAGTAATTAATAATATGAAGCCGCCAATGTACCTGAATCTCTCTGCTTTAAACAATATCACTTTAGCTACATATGAGCAAAAATCAGGAGCACTTGGCATTATTATAAAAAAGAGACCAATGGCGAACATCAGCAAAATCAAGAATATATGAGTTGCAGAAATGAGAACATTTGCTGTTCTCATTTAAAAACCCTCATTATACTCATCATCATGAGACTGAGCTATAAGAGCTGAGCCATCTTCTTTCTCGTGATCTATTTCTTTTGTCTCTTCATTTGGGCTGTCCATAAGAAGATTTTTGAAAATAACATGGACCCCAGAGACATGAAGCCCAGTAAATTTCGAAATTTCTTCTACTGCAAGCGTCTGTATCTCTTCTGCTTTTTCCGGGATAGAAATTCCATACATTATGTTCAGTTCAATTCTAATGGAAACAGAATGTTTTTTTAAATCCTGCTCAACACAGATCCCTTTAAATCTTTCTTGGGTATCTCTTCCCAACAAACTATCTATCAGAGTTCCGCCAAGAAGAGTTATTCCTTCAATTTTAGCCAAAGCCTGAAAAACTATAGCTTGAAAGACCTTGCTTTCAATATCCCTGCTATAAGTTGTTTCCGGTAATTGAAGTTCTTTTTCATCCATTTCTTTAAATTTATCGTACATAGCGCCCTCAAAAAATCTTTAATCTCTAATTTTAACTAAAATATATATTTAGCTCTATTAGTGAACTACCCTTCCCTAAAAGACATGGCTTCCTATAATCCTTCCCAACCATCCAAGACGGAACATGTTTTCCGGGATATCAGTTTCCAAGGCTATGGGTTTTTTACCTAAAACCCTTCCCGCAGTTCCTGCGGTACTCTGCTTATATAAGCATGTTTTGAAAAACAAATATATCTTAGCATTAGTGTAATTTATCCACCAAGTACAATTCATCTCCCTTCTGAAGGAAGGAGATTTCATGTTAATTGAGGTAAAAAAAGCCTCTTTTCTTTTTTTTCTACTTCCGTCACAATAAAGAGAGAAACCCATAAATTAAAAATATCATTATGAATGTATATATATTATTGTTTTTTTGGATTACTTTCGGTCTAATCTCTTCATTAATTGCAAGCAAGAGAGATAGAAACATCTATGCCTGGTTCATATTAGGAATGCTTTTCGGTATTTTTGGAATATTAGCGCTTTATCTTCTACCCTCTAAAAGAAACATTGCCGGACCAATACCTATCGGAGTAAATATTAAAAAGGATCCTACAATCAAAGAACAAAATTTTTGGTATTATTTGGATAATGAAAAAACACAGTATGGACCTATGAGCTTTACAGGTTTAAAAGATGCTCTTTTGGAAGGTAAAGTTTCTTCCACAACCTACGTATGGAATGATACGATGGATGAGTGGAAGAAATTTAAAGAAATTCCTATATGCGCTACCCTATTAAGAGATATTACCAACTAGCCTTGACAACACCTGGTATCATACCGCTGGAAGCCATCTCTCTAAAGCATAGACGAGAAACTTGAAACTTTCTTAAATACCCTCTAGCGCGTCCAGTTCTTCTGCAACGATTTCTTAATCTTACTCTAGAAGAATTTTTTGGAAGTTCGTTCAATTGTCTTACCGCTAAAGCTCTTTCTTCATCAGATTTTGTCAAATCAAGGATGATAGACTTTAATTCTTGTCTTTTTTCTCTTTTCAAGCTTACTAGTCTTTCTCTACTCTTTTGCTTTTCTATAGATGATTTTTTTGCCATTATCTCCTCAAATTATTTTTTACGGGCAGGCCCTTTTTGTCTTTGTTTACGATTTGGATCTTTTTTATTAATAACGTATAAGCGACCCTTTCTTTTTACGATTTTATCTCCTTTCGAGCGATCAGCTTTCACAGATGCTTTTACTTTCATTGGTCAATTCCTTTAAATAAATAATTTCAATTTTGGTCTATATTCTATTCCAACTACCATTTCTTTTCAATGGTATTGGTTTTCATCTTGAAAATTTTATTGGAATTCGCTATTTTTGTATCTCTAAAATAATTAAATTTTAAAGGAATCTAATGAAACGTACATATCAGCCAAGCAAAAGACGTCGTAAGAAAAAGTTTGGATTTAGAGCGAGAATGAAAACTGCCTGTGGCAGAAAACTAATCAATCGCAGAAGAAGACAAGGCCGTAAAGAATTAACTGCATGAGTAAGCTTTTCTTAAAATCTTTTCGTATAACAAAGCGAAGCGAGTATAAAAAGATTTTTTTAGAAAAAAATAGGCTTGTTGGAAATTTCATATTGATAAACTATCGATATGGCAAATCAGATTTCCCTAAACTTGGTATTACAGCCAGCAAGAAATATGGAAAAGCATATCTTAGGAATCGTTTTAAAAGGATTGTAAGAGATGCTTTTCGAAAAAATCTATCTAACCTCCCTCCAAACATTGAACTAAATATCTGCCCTAGAAAAGATGCACCTTTAGCTAAATCTATGGACATTGAAAATGAGCTTTTATTTCTCTTAAAAGCCTCTACAAAATAATTTTTTCAAAATTCTAGAAATTTATTAGCTGAAAAAGTAATCTTCTTGAAATTTTAAATTTCCGAATTTTTTTATAATTTTTAAGGAGTAATAATAATGGATATATCTCATGTAAATATACCTACAGATCAAAACCAAGACCCTAGGGAATTATTTAGAATACTTGCTGAATTAAAACAAAAGCAAGAAGAGAAAATAAGAAGCATTGAAGAAAGATTTTTCAAAACATGGAACCCCCGAACAAAAAACGCAAAAGTGGCATCTTTAAGACAACCCATTAATTGGGAGAAATTAAAAACAAGAAAAGCTCGCAAACTATCCCATTAATAAATTACTAGGAGATCCTTATGAGCACAAAAGCCATTTACCCATATCATCCTCATACTTTAACTTATGCCCAATCTGTTAAAGGCCAAGATCAAAAAAAAACTGAAAAACCAATCAAAATATTTCATGAAAAAGCAAGAATGCCCCACCTTCACATACCGCTGCCTCGATCAGGAAATCATGAAAATCCCCCAAAGAATGATTTAAAACAGTTCTTCAAACACTCTTTAGAACAGCCAAAAAAACATAAATCGGCCCACCCTAATATTCGATGGATGAAAGAACGTCAATTAGAAAGAGACAGAAAATATTTGGTTGAAATAGAAGAAGTTGAAGAACCTCAACCTTTTGATATTAAAGCTTTATATTCGCTCCAAGTACACTTTGAAGCTTTACTAGATGATTTTAAAATAGTAAATGGTATACTTGATTGTTTTAATAATGCCTGCAGCGAATTTCCCTTATTACCAATAGAAACAAGCAATTGGACCTCTACAGATCTATCCAGAGTGAAAGATCCTTTAGATGATGTGCTTGATCTTTTTGACCGATAAAAGACGCAGCGCATGCCCCTTTCTTCAGATACGGGGTAAGCTGC
>CAYNVX010000137.1:0-3865 GCA_964400755.1 uncultured bacterium
GGCTAGGTAATATATATCAAAGCCATAGGCCTTAAGATATGGCTGTATGTTAAATACATATAAAAGGGCTGAAATGGTAGTTACAACTAAAAAATTGATAGCTATAAATAAAAATATTCTTTTTATTAGTGCCATTTTATCCACCTGATTTTTTTTTGTTATATATGATAATTTGAGTGCGGAGATGTGTCAATAGATTCTTCACCTATTAAAAAAAAGGGTGAAGTAAGTCAAAAAGAAACTATCATGGAAGTTAAAAAAAAGTATAGGTTCATAGAGATCTTATTTGATAACTTAAAAAATCTTGAGGGCGGTTATTTATTTCAAAGAACCTTTTTGGCAAATTAATTTGCAAAAATATTAACTCTTTATGAAGGACTTAATTTTAAAACTTATGAAAATAAAATCGTTTAAATGAAAAAACATCTTCTACAAAATATTAAAGGGGATGATTTGAAGATAGAGATTAGATGTAAATTGATTTATTTATTCAGTTTTTTAATTGCATAATATTTTTATTTATGTCATTTATCTTGGTAGATTTTTTATTTCTAAAAAAAGAGGCTTGATGACAAAGTTTTCAATTAAAGATGAAAATGAATCAAATTTAGAAAAAGCAAAAAAGCTTCTTAGCGAAACTCACAAATGTTATGTCTTAATTACCTGCTCGCATCCTTCAAAAGATGGGAAAATGAATGTTGAGATGACATATGAAGGGGATGAAGTGTTAGCATCTTACCTTGTTGACGGCGCTCAAAAAACATTTGATCAAAGAGTAGAAGAGTCTCGAGATTCTATTTAAAAAAATATTTTTTAGGTTTTTTTTCAAAAATAATTTTTTTTTCTTAAAAAAAATGTTCAAAACAAATTAGATATTAAGTATCTATAAAAATAGATGTAGATGCTAATATAGCACTAAGGTTGATGTTATTAATGAGAGAGTGATTACTTTTCCTATTAATAGCTAAGAAAGATTGTAGTGAAAAAAACTAACTTTAAGCGATAAAAAGATGATAGGAATATTTAAAAATGTTTTTTCTTTCAATGAAAGAATAGATAGAAAAATTCAGTTCTGGACAATTCTAGGTCCTGTTTTTTTAATACTTAGCTTGTCTTTAGCTGATACGCCTCTTTTATTAATTACACTTTTCAGTTTGCTTCTTTGTTTTAAATATGGATCAAAAGGGTTGTCTTTTTCTTTATTTGTCCTTTTGGTTTTTTCTTCATACAATCATTTAATAGCGCTTTCTGAAAGACATCTTTGGAATTTAGGATTGGAGAGCTCAATTGCTCTTGGATTAGTTATTACTTCTTTTTCTTTTGATTATATTTCGAGCTTTATCGAATCCTTTAAAGGAACTTTTCGTGATAACATCAAAGAGCTGGAAGAAAAATTAACAATAAAAGAAAGCAAAAATAAACAGCTGATTGATGAGCTACAGGTAAATATTGAACATTTAAAAAATGATATTGAAGAAAAAAGAGATGAAATGGCAGCTCTTCATTCTTTAAATGACACTTTAAAAAGATCTTCTGAGGACAATCTAAAAGGTAAGGAAGCCCTATCTTTTGAAATAGTCCAAAAAGAAAGAAGAATTGAAGAAGTGGAAACTGAATTAGATGAGATTCAGGAAAAAATTGCCCTTTTAAAAGATGAAGAGTTTTTAAAAGATAAAAATCTTGAGCTTTCTCAATTATTACAAACAGCAAAAATTGAAACAGACCAGGAAAAATTTAAAAATGAAGATCTATTAAAACAGTTATCTTTTGAAAGACAAAAAAGAGAAGCTTTAGAAAATAATCAAAATCCTGATCAATCTTTAATTATACAAAATTTAAATAATGAGATAGCGCTTGCAAATGATAAAATTATAGAGCTTCAGAATAATTCTCAAACTACGGTCAATAGTGAAGAACTAGAACAGATGAAGTTAAAATTAAAAGATAAAAATAGTCTTTTAATGAGCTATGAAAAGAAATTCACTGAACTTAACAAGGTCAATGGCCTCCTTCTTCAGTTGAAAGATCAGTTTAACGAAAAAAATCAGGTTTTACATCAAACCAGATCAGAACTTTTCCATGTAAGAGAAGAGTTAATAGCTATAAAACGAGATCTCAAAAATGATTATGAAGATCTTTCTGAAAATGAAAAGTTACTTATGCAGGATCTTCATAAGTCAGAGGCGGATATTGTTTTTGTCGAAGAGGAAAATGATAATCTAAAATCTATTATTTCTTCATTAACCGAGAAAATGAAAAAGCCAAGCACAAAAAAAGATAATAAAAAGAAAGAAGCTGATCCTGAAATGATAAATTAATACTATTAGCTTTTATAATCTTCAAAGAGACCCTTTATGAAGCTTTTAATCCTCTATTATTCTTTATATGGTCATATAGATGCTTTAGCAAAAGAAATCAAAAAAGGGGCCGAAAAAGCAGCTTCTGTAGATCTCATGCGAGTGCCGGAAACCTTATCTCTTGAAGTAATAGAAAAAATGGGAGCTACAAATGCTCAAAATAAAATGAAAGATATCCCAATCGCAAAAGTTGAAAATCTTTCTAAATATGACGCTATTATTTTTGGAACTCCTACCAGATTTGGTAATATGTGTGCCCAAATGAGAGTCTTTTTGGACCAGACAGGTGCTTTATGGAAAAAAGGTTCTCTTATCGGAAAAGTTGGCGCCGTATTTACATCTTCTGCTACACAGCATGGCGGACAGGAATCAACTATTTTATCGGTTCATACCACTCTTTTGCATCAGGGTATGGTAATTGTCGGACTGCCTTATAGTTTCGCAGGACAAATGGAAAACAAGGAGATTTCAGGATGTTCTCCTTACGGCTGTTCAACAATAGCCGGTGTAGATGGAGAAAGATCTCTAACAGAAGCTGAAAAAAATGGAGCTATATTTTTGGGTGAACATGTTTCGTCAATTGCAAAAAAACTAGCTCAATAGTATAGTCATTTTTCTAAGAAAATGAAGTAAATAGCTTCAATTTTTTCAAATCAAAAGTTCTAAATGCGTCTTTTCTCTTTCAGAACGACCCAATTCAAGATATTACATCATTTTTTTTATTTAATTTGACTGAAATCTTTAAACTATTGGTAATTTTCCAGATTGTTTCATCAATTTCTTTTCTTCAGATTTTACTCGCCTTTCAAGCTTTTGTAGATCTGTTTCCGGAGGCAGATTCTCTGGCTTAATACCACGCTTTCCAAGCATATTCCTTACACTTTCATTATTTTGAATATGCTCTTCTGTTATTGGCACTTCCCCATGCAAATTTTCTTGTAACATATTATGATTAGTCATTTCTGTTGCTAAATTCTTGGCAGCAATAGTCAATGTTGGTAAGAAATCAGCAAGTGGTCTTGTTTGCGTAATTCCAAATTTAGTTTTCATCATCTGCGTGCTACAACCTCCAAAAAGCACAGAGTCTCCTTTTGAACGAATTCTTTCAAAACCTGCATCATCTATACCTCGTTTATAAATATTTTGAGAAAAAATTTTCTCAGACTCTCTGAGTTTCTCACGGGCTTCAAGTCTAGCATTTAAAAGCATACGACTCTCTATCAATTCCTGTTTACGTGTCTGAAGTGCAAAATAACTTTGAGCAAAAGCAATAGCTTCCTTTCGAGGATCTCCATTTTGCGCAATTAAATAACAAGCATAACGGGTTAGCATAAAATCTTCTATTTCCCGTTGAGCGCCACTACCTAAAGTAACCATTTTCGTGACACCACGAAAATGGTTATTTGGATTACAACCAGTTGTTTTACAAGATTCTACAGCTTTATCCTCTTTGTGGCAAGAAGACCCTTTCCTTTAGGGAAGGGAAGAATTGCCAATATTAAAAAAAT
>CAYNVX010000138.1:0-3769 GCA_964400755.1 uncultured bacterium
TTTTTCACCTATTGGAGCTCCTATTGCAACCGAATTTTGAAGTTCCTTCGGTATAACTAATAAAATTTTAATTTAGAAATTAATATTACTTTTTTTAATTTATATAAATATTTTTCATAATCGTATTTATCAAATAAAAATAATTTTAAATATTAATTATTACTAATTAATGTGCTATAATGTAATTGCTAAGGTTGTAGATATAATAACTATAAAAAAGGAGATAATATTATGGCAGCTTCAAGTCGTGTATTAAAAGTTTGGGGAAATATTTCACCAGAATTAGTTGTTTTAGATAGTTTAGAGATAGGAAGTAAACTTCAAGTAAACAGAGACGGAAAATTAGAACATTCTTACGGAAGTTCAACTGCTTGGTATTCTGTGGGCATTCAAAAATTATCAAGAAACCTTACCGGTGCACAAACAGATCTAGAAAAGGTTTTAGATAGAGTTCAGGTAATAGTTGATGCTACGACAGCCTATTGTAATCCGGAAGGAAAGAAAACTAAAACAATGTTACCAATTCAATCCAGAAAAATTAATCTAGCAGGTCAAGGTCTTAAAAAAATGCAAAAGGGATATTGTAAAGAAATTACGGAAGCAACACCTAGAGAAACATTAGTTCAAATGGAAAGAATTGGCAAGATAGCAGACTCATTATTAGCATTATTGCCAAAGTTTGAGCTTTAAAAAAAATATTTCTAAAATTAAGGGCAAAAATGGTTTTTGCCCTTTTTTATAAAGATCATTATCCAAAAATTGATGATTTCTGAATGCGTCTCTTGACTTCCGACTTAACCGAATGTTATAAAAAGCTTATTAGTAGCAGTTATTTGTGATAAACTTATTTTTAAATATTAAGACGTTAATAATAAAATACTTAAAAATCAAGTCTTTAAAACAGAGTATAATTTTCTATATTAGCTTAAGAAAACTACCTTATATTTTCTAGACTTATAATTAAAAATAAGCTAATATCGAAATATAAAAGGAAATAATCCTATGAAACGAAATCGATCACAGTTCTTGACAAATTGGCTTAATTCAAGTTCCCGAAAACCATTAGTAATTAGGGGAGCACGACAAGTAGGAAAAACATGGCTAATTAGAAACTTGGCTGAATCCTCTAAAAAACAGCTTATTGAGCTAAATTTTGAAAAACAACCTAATCTGAAATCTTTATTTTCTTCAAACGAACCAAAAGAGATTATAGCTAATATCGCAGCATTTTTTAATAAAAATATCGAACTAACAAAGACCATTCTCTTTTTAGATGAAATACAGGCTACTCCTCATCTTCTTGCAAAACTTCGTTGGTTCGCAGAGGAAATGCCCGAACTTCCAGTTATTGCAGCCGGGTCCCTTCTAGATTTTGCACTTGCCGATCACAAATTCAGCATACCTGTCGGTAGAATTAGTTACATGTACCTAGAGCCTTTATCATTTGAGGAGTTTTTAGAAGCTGTAGGGCAAAATGAACTAAAAAAATATCTAGAAAATTATCATTTACAAAGTACAATTCCAACTGCAATTCACATTCAGTTAATGGCAATTATAAAAGAGTATTTGATAATTGGAGGCATGCCAGCGGCTGTGTCTGCTTGGACTTCTCAAAAAAACCCTGAAGTTATCAATCAGATTCATGTCGATCTTTTAGCTACTTACCGTGATGATTTTGCTAAATATAGAGGACGTCTTACAACCGCTCGATTAGAAGATATTCTAACTTCAATTCCCCGCCAGCTTGGAAAAAAATTTGTCTATTCCCATGCTAATCCAGATGTTAATACACCCCCTTTAAAGCAAGCACTGGAATTGCTTGACAAGGCACGTTTTTGTCATAGAATTTTTGCAACTTCTGCAAATGGTTTACCTCTTAACGCTGAAATCAAAGAAAACTTTTTTAAGACAATTTTATTAGATTGCGGTCTTATTAGTGCAGAACTAGGACTTTCATTATATCAGTTAAAGTCTGTATCGGAACTCACATTAATTAATAGTGGAGGCTTAGCCGAACAATTAGTAGGACAACAACTCAGAAACCTTTTTCCTGCATTTGTTTCTCCATCTCTTCATTATTGGCAGCGCACTGAAAGTGGTGCAAATGCAGAAGTTGACTATGTAATTCAGCATAAAAACATAATTGTGCCTGTTGAAGTAAAAGCCGGCAGTACAGGAACCCTCAAATCACTTCATCAATTTATGAAAAGTAAAAAAAGAAATTTTGCTGTTAGAATAAATTCCGATTATCCAACCATTGGTCCTGTTCAAGTTAAAACCTCGGAAGGTTCCCCTGTCAAATATACCCTACTATCCATTCCCTTCTATCTAACAGAACAGCTGCCGCGCTTAATTGAAGAATCAGAAATTATGTCAAGTGTAGTAAAATAATTTATCTTTAAAATTAAGATATTTTATTTTTTGAGAATTAGGACTCAACAACTTTGTTCTTACAGTTTTTTTTTATTTCTTTAAATTTTTCTATTTTGTCTCTATATATAAAAGTATAGAGATTGCATATGAAAACAAAAATAAAACCTTTAGATCCATTTGACAGCAAGATATCTTTCGTTCCATTTAAAAAAGATATACAAAAATATAATCTCTCTTTTTTTAAAAGTGATCTGATGGCTTCGTTTTCTGTTGCATTGCTTGCCATACCGCAGGCAGTAGCTTATTCTTTACTAGCTGGGCTGCCTCCTATAGCAGGTGTTTTTTCAGCTATTTTTGGAGCGATTTTCTCCGGGATGTTCGGCTCTTCTAAACATTTAGTAGCCGGACCCTCTACCGGAGTATCTATATTGATACAATCTACTATAGCCCATATCTTATATACCGATTTTAGTAATGTCGCAGCTTCTGAAAAAGAAGCTCTTGTTCTGCATATTCTCTTGCAGATTGTGCTTATCATGGGAATATTTCAAATCTTTCTTGCTTATTTTAATATGGGTAAGCTTTTGCATTTTGTTTCCAGATCGGTAATATTAGGCTATTTCGCCGGAGTGGCTGTAGCAATTGTTATAAATCAGCTTTTTTATACCTTTGGAGTAACTCTGGATGAGGGGGCTGCTTCGGTATTATTTGTCTCTATTGAGCTTATAAAAAAACTTGGACATTTGAATTGGATAACTTTTTCTATTGGGCTTTTGAGTGTAGCTTTCTTGGTTCTTTTGAAGAAGTTTTTCAGAAAACTTCCCAATCAGTTAATAATGCTTTCATCCATGACAGCCTTGATTTATTTTTTAAATCATTTTTTAAAAAATAGCTCAATGGAAGTTATGGTTTTGCAAAATATCGGGATGAATGCAGCACCTGATATAAAACTTATTTGGCCGACTATAGATCTAAAAATTATTCAACAGATCTTTTTTCCTTCTTTGGCTATTGCCCTTTTAGCTATTTTAGAAGTTTCTTCTATTTCAAAAGGCATTGCTGCAAAGTCAGGTCAAAGAATTAGAACCAATCAGCAGATCTTTTCAACAGGACTTAGTAATCTTATCCTCTCATTTTTTTTCTCTTCCATGCCGACATCAGCTAGTATTTCTAGGACAACCTTAAATTATCAAAATGGAGCTAAAACTAGGTTCTCTTCCGTTTATAATGGTATTTTTGTTGCCATATTGATCTTCTTCTTTTGGCCTTTTATAAAGTTTATTCCTTTATGCGCCCTTTCAGCAATTATTCTTGTCATGGTTCCTTCTATTATTGAAATTGAACAGATAAAATTGTGCTTTAAAGCAACAATTGGCGATGCCGTCGTATTTTCCTT
>CAYNVX010000139.1:0-3666 GCA_964400755.1 uncultured bacterium
GAATCAGGGAAGAGCGAGGCTGGAGCTATCTTCAGGGATAATTTACATTCAGGAAAAAGAGTTATTAATTTTCAAAGATAACAGATGGCAAAAAAAAGAAGAGGAAGAGGCTTTGAATTATCCCATCGCTGAGGTAAGGACTATTGATTCCAGGCTGATTGAAATGAGAGTATGGGATGTTGACGGTAAAAGCTCTTATTCCTTTGTTATTCCTCTAGCTCCGGACCAGCAGGTTAACAATCATATAGAGGAAGTAATAGCACAGCCGAGGATGAGAACGCTCCATCATGTTAGCTGTATAATGAACAAGCAGAGGAAAATGATAAAAGAGAAAGACATATTGATCAAGCAGGAAGGCCGTTGGCGGTTTATAAAAGAAGAAGAGCTAAAGGAAGTTCCGTTTAAGGAGATATTTATATTCGATGAAATTGAGAAGAAAAATTCTCAAAAAACATTTAAAGGAATTCTTTTCAATGCATCTCACACAGAGAAGCAAGAGATAGAATTGCCCTTACAAAACATAAAAAGAACAAATGTGGTTAATAGAGAGATAAAAAGATGAAGTTTTCGATAAGGTATTTTGGAATAGGGCTACTATTAATATTTTCTAATTTATTTTCAGAAACGACTTCTACTATTGAGAGTGGCGTAAAAGAGATAAATAAAAAAATAATTGAGCTAAAGCAGGAGCTGCAAGAGAAGTTTCTGCGGGCGCAAGAGGTTATAAAGGAGAAGGATTCTGAAGAAGGATCTAAAAAGCTTTTATCGGAAATTAACGAAATTAAAAAAAGCATATACGATGTAGAAAATGAATGGAGGAAACTATCTGTTGACGAATCGATGAAGACAGATGAGGGCTATGGTTTTTGGGATCAGGGCGAAACGACTTTATCACAGCTTATCATGGAATATGGGGCTATGGATTATTTATATGTAATTCCGCAAGAGCTTGGGTCGATGAAAATAAATCTTTTTTCAACCATACCGATACCTCATGAATCCTGGAATGAAATATTAGAGTTAATATTGATGCACAATGGAATAGGAGTAAAAAAATTAAATTCATATCTTAGGCAGCTATATATTTTGAAGCACGATCCTACAAATGTTGAAGCGATAGCAACCTCTAAACTTGATCTGCAGTTATTAGCGAATCATGCATGGATATGTTATGTATTTTCTCCACCTCCTGAGCAGACAAAAGCTGTGCAGGCTTTTTTTGAGAGGTTTTCTGATATTAAGCAGTCGACTGTTCAGATAGTAGGCAGCAAGGTAGTTATAATAGCATCAAAAGAAGTAGTGGAAAGGTTGTTAGGGCTATATGACGCGGTTTGGGAAGAAGGAGATGGGAAGAGCATAAAAGTAATAGCTCTTAGTAAGGTTGATGTAGCGGAAGCCGAAAGGATTTTAAAAACTTTTTTTCAAGAACCTCAAGGTAAGGGAAGGCCTGGCTTTTATCAAGGAACGATTGACGAGCTTTCAATATTTACATTGAACAATTCTATAGTGTTATTGGGAGAAAAACAATTAATTAGCCGTGCCGAGAAAGTTTTAGAAGAATTAGAGAGTCAGCTTAATGATCCTGATGAGATGACCATATTTTGGTATACCTGCAAACATTCTGATCCTGAAGATTTAGCGGGGGTGTTGGAAAAGGTTTATTTTTCATTATCGAGTGCAAATTTAGAGGAGAGAAAAAAAGTAAAAGGGGAAATTTTTAATAAAACTGAAGAGAGCTCTCCTAAGAATTTTCCGAAAAGCTTAACCGTATCTCCTGCAAATGTAGAGATGGGTAAGATATCTCAGAAATCTGAAAATCAAATCCATAATAATTTTATAGTGGATTCCAAAAGCGGTTCGATATTGATGGTAGTGAAAAAAGAGGACCTTGGAAAAATAAAAACATTACTTGCTCAATTAGACGTTCCTAAAAAAATGGTGCAGATAGATGTCTTGTTAGTAGAAAGAAAAATAAATGACCGCAAGCAGTCGGGCATAAATTTATTACAGATAGGAACTTCACGGGGAGAGAGAGAAAGTTCAATAGGTTTTGATGCGACAGGAGCAATAAAGAAAAAAGGGATATTAGATTTTATCTTAAGCCGCCCTAAGGGAAGTTTTCCTGCATTTGACATAGCGCTTAGTTTTTTAATGGCGAAAGATGACATGCAGATTAATGCGAGCCCCTCAATATTGGCGATTAATCAAACACCGGCAACGATATCGATTGTTGATGAGATATCAATCAACAATGGAGCTATTCAGACAGACTCATCTAGAGGACTGATAGAAAAGTCCTTTACCCGTGCTCAGTATGGTATAACGATTGTCATGACGCCTACGATAAATATTTCAGAGGATAATGGTCAGGGTTTTGTAACTTTGCAGACTGATGTAACATTTGATACAACGCAGATGTCTGAGCAGGACCGTCCTCCTGTAACACGCCGCCATATAGAAAATGAGGTAAGGGTAGCGGATGGAGAAACGATAATATTAGGAGGTCTTCGCCGAAAGATTGGAGAGGAAGGGAATGAAAAGATTCCATTTTTAGGAGATATACCCGGCATTGGCAAACTTTTTGGATCTAATAAGAAGAATGACAGTTCGACGGAGATGTTTATATTTATAACACCGCATATTATTAGAGATCCGATAGAAGATATGCAGAAGATTAGAAGTCAGATGTTAAAACAGCGGGCTGGGGACATTCCTGAATTTTTAGAGAGTTTGAATCGTGCTAAAGAAGAAGAGAAAAAGCAGATGTTTGAAGAAAGTATTAAATTGGTTTTTGATAAGTTATGAAAAGTGGAATAGAAGTTGCCAAAGAATATGATATTAAAATTATAACTGATATCAAGAGTTATAATTTTATTATTAACAAGATTAACAAAGTGACCTATCTTTTCGCCAAGAACAATCTTTTAATACCGATTGACGAGACAAATGATAAAATTATTGTAGCGGTAGCAGATCCTTTAGATTTGGATCCTATAGAAGAGATGAGGTTTTTATTAAAAAAAGAAATAGAAGTTGTAGTTTGTGAAAAAGAGCAGTTAGAAGAGGCGATAGAGATTTGCTATCATCAAAAAGAAGAGGAAAAGCAGAAACTATTTCATTCGAATAAAAATCAAGAAAAGTCAAATGACTCAGAAGGCTATGATTTATTAGAGAGGTCTTCTGACAATCAGGTTATCAAGATATTGAATTCAATATTATTAGAAGCGATACAGCAGGGATCTTCGGACATCCATTTTGAGCCGCATGAGAACAGGTTGAATATCAGATATAGGATAGATGGCATCCTGCAAGAAAGGCCTTCTCCGCCGAAAGAGTATAATCAGCAGATACTAACAAGAATTAAGGTAATGGCCAAACTGGACATTGCGGAGAAAAGGCTGCCTCAAGATGGTAGGATCAAATTGAAAATTGGGAAAAGGGAGATAGATTTTAGGGTAAGCACGATACCTGTTGTTTATGGCGAAAGGATAGTTCTTAGAATTTTAGATAAGGGAAATATAATTTTAGGGTTGGATAAGATTGGGATGACAGAAAAGACAATAAAAGATTTTAGGAAAATGATATCCCTTTCTGAAGGTATTATTTTAGTATCGGGCCCGACGGGTTCCGGTAAAACGACAACCTTATATAGTGCCATATCTGAGA
>CAYNVX010000140.1:0-3645 GCA_964400755.1 uncultured bacterium
ATCACAATATTGGGAAAGAATTCAAGGGTCACTTTTTCCTTGGCTAGAAGAAGAGTTAGATTTTCTTACGAAAAAACAAATGAGTCTTGTATCTATTTTAGAAATTATAAGAATAGAAAAGTTTGTTCCTGAATCTGCATGGATAGGAAGACCAACTAGATTTAGAATAGCTATTGCCCGAGCTTTTGTTGCTAAAAGTGTTTATAATATGAATACAACGCGAGCGCTGTTAGATCGATTGCAAATAGATAAAAATTTACGAAGAATCTGTGGTTTTGAAAATAAAAGATTCCTACCAAGTGAATCTACTTTTTCAAGAGCTTTTGATGAATTTGCAAATTCTCAATTACCACAACGTGTTCATGAAGCCCTTATCAAAGAATCTTACAAAGAAGATATAATCCTACATGTTTCAAATGATTCAACTGCTATTGAAGCCAGAGAAAAAGCTAACTATAAGCTTAAGACAAAACAAAATGATAAAAAATTCAAAAGAGGTCGTCCCAAAAAAGAAGAAATTAGAGAAGCCGAACATAAGTTAAATCGCCTTGATAAACAAATTTCAATGTCTTTAGAAGATATGCTCAATGAACTGCCGTCGGCATGCGGTATCGGCTGCAAGAAAAATAGCCAAGGATTTGTTGAAAAATGGACCGGTTATAAACTCCATATAGCAGCAGCAGACAGAGGAGTTCCTGTTGCAGCTATCTTAACTTCAGCATCTATGCATGATTCTCAGGCAGCACTGCCCTTAATGAGCTTAACATCTCAAAGAGCAGTAAATCTATATGATCTGTTTGATGCGGCATATTCCGATAATAGAATTGAAGATTATAGCAAGTTTCTAAATCATGTACCTATTATTGATGTAAATCCCAGAAGAAACGTGGAGTTAAAAAATGAATTAGAGACTGAAGCAAAAGCAAGAAAAAATATTAATTGGAAAATGCCGGAAGAGGTTCGATATAATGAGCGCACCACTGTTGAGCGGGTAAATGCAAGGCTAAAAGATGAGTTTGGCGGAAGAACCGTTAGAGTAAGGGGGAATAAAAAAGTAATGTGTCATTTGATGTTTGGTCTTTTAGCTCTAACTGTTGATCAATTGATGTGTTTGATCACCTAAATAAAATCTATTCTAAAAATATAAAAAAAACATTGATCAATGTGGGAATGGGCTGCCCTTAAGTTGCCGTTTTTGATAATTTTTTAATGAATTATGATTAAAAAATAATGTTTTGTATGTAAAATATTAAAAATACGAGCTTGATAATCATAAGTTATGAGTTATTAACAAAAATTAGCTAGACTTTTGCAAGAGACTCAAGAATATATACGCCTCCAAAAGACAATCCCATTTATGATAATTTTGAATATTATTCTACAAATCAAAGTGCAAGTGAATTATATAAGAAAACTGAGTTTTTTTTAAATGTTGTTTTAGGAGGAATAGAGGCCTCAGTCGGGTCAGTTTATGAGCCGTTAGGATATAAAATACCGGATCCACACAGCAAAACAGGTGTGTATGTAAGGAGTAGTCGGAAGAAATACCATGACAGCTATAGGTATATGGCAAATGGGGCAGGGAGCTTTTGAAATAGTAACAGGACTAGGCAGCATGGGTGCTTCCGGGGGAGCTGCTTTTCTTAGTGGGGGGCTAGCTCTTCCATTAACTGCTGCTTCTGCAACCGTTTCTGCCGGATTAATTGCGTCAGGTGTAGTAAGAGTTGGAATAGGGGTTGCTTTATTTAGAAATAATTTTAGTAAGAATAATTTGGTAGAAAATAATATTAATTCAAAAATATATAAACAATTAGAAATACAATATGAAAGAGATGGTAAAAAATCAATTTTAAAATCTTTAAAAAGTGCAGAAAAGACTTTAATTCAACATAAAGAAAAATTACCTTATTTAAAACATAAATCACAGGTTGAAGGTACTATACAAAATGTTGAAAAACAGATTCAAACCATAAAAAAATTTATAAAGGACAAACAAATACAATGAAGGCTGAAATATTAGGAAAATATAATGAAAAAATGGTGCTATTTTTTGATATTGATAAATTAACAAAGGTTTCTTTAGAAAATGAAACATTTTCAGATTTAGTATTATTTATTTATTTTAATCTAAATTTTGATTTAGAAAAAGCAAATAAATTGCATCTTTTAGATCTAATTATTAAGCTAAATCCACTAGCGATTACAGTGGCAGGGAATAATTCTGAAAAAATATTTGATCAATTATTGCATAAATTATCAATAAAACATTCTAAATATCATATTATGACAAAAAATATTAAAGAACGCTCTTTTAAAAAATGTGTGCAAGATTTTTTTTATAACACTTGGCCGGCTGAAGAAAATTTTGATAGATGGGAAAAATACGCTTTAATGTTTATTAACGGGGATTCAAAGTATAAGCAAGAAATTATAAATTTATTAAAATAAAATAGAATTATAAAAAGTATGCCATTCCAATAACTATTTTAATAATCTGGAATATTCCACTTCCCAAGAAACTTCATATGATATGACGGAGAGTTTATTTTCTAATGAAGGTATGAGTGATCTTCTGAGAAACACAGTTGATTTTATTGGCAACATGCATGTAGGCGTTTATGAAGGAGCTTTTGAAAGCTTTTATAAGCCCTTTGGGTATAGTGTGCCCGGAGCTAAAACTCAAGCCGGATATTATGGAAGGGTAGTCGGCAGAAATACCATGACAGCTATAGGTATATGGCAAATGGGGCAGGGAGCTTTTGAAATGGCAATGGGCTTGGGAGGGCTGGGATCTTCACTTGGAGCGGAATTTGTCAGTTGGGGCGGGGCATCACTACTTGCATTGCCTGTGGCCGGAGCATCTGCCGGATTAATAGTTTCAGGTGCTGTAAAGGTTGGAATAGGGGTTGCTTTATGTAGAAGTAAATCTAATGATAAGTATTACGATCATAACCTAGATAAACAGCATAATGGAACGCCTAGATCAAATGATGCACAGAATCGACAAGCTAAGGCAGCAAGAGTCGAAATTGAACGAGAAATTGGAAGAAAATTAACTCGAGAAGAAATTCAAAAATTGCATTATGCTATACATGGTCAAAATTATGGATATTGGGAGATAGTTGAAGAGGGCGTGGAATTATTTAAGAATAATTAAATATAAGAGATAAAAATGAAAGAGAAAGAAAATATAATTTATAAGTTATTTCAACAAATATATGATCTAAAAGCTAAAAATGTTAAGCAGGGTTATGGTAGTTCTTTAACAATAGAGTTTGGAAAAGAATTTGAGTATGAAATGAAATTAAGGGGAAAAATAGAAAAACAAAAGAGAAGCGAATGGTCTTTCTGGATATATATGTCTGCATGGAGAATTGATAAAAATGGTGTCCCAATTGCAGGGTGTGAAGATTCAAGAGATGTTATTGAAAATGCATTAAAAGAAATTGAAAATAAAGTCTTAAAGAAGGTTTGTATTTTGAATCCAGCATATGATATGAAACTAGAATTTGATAATTCTATTATATTAAATTTGTTTTCTATATATGCAAAAGAACCTGATTCGGAAAACTGGATGTTATTTACGCCTGAAAGAAAAGTTTTAGTTATGGGACCAGGGGGATATTTAGAATATGAAAATTCTGA
>CAYNVX010000141.1:0-1866 GCA_964400755.1 uncultured bacterium
ACTTTTTGCATATGGTTTATTGTTAACTCAATATCTCCCCATCTTCCCGAGCCCGGCAAAAAAGCTATATTCTACTCAAACCAATGTCGCCAAGACCTAAAAATAACAACAGTTTCCGCAATAAAAAATGCTCAAAAATCTATTCATTTAATTACATTCGGCCTATCTGATCCCACAATAATTAAGCTTCTTCAAAAAAAATCTAATGAGAACCTAGATTTAAAAGTCTTTTATGATAAAAGATCCTCGCCCCATTTAGAACTTAAAGAGAGACAGGCTATTGAAGTAAAAACCAAAGGTCTTATGCATCAAAAAATTGTTGTAATAGATAACAAACTGGTCTTCTTAGGATCGGCTAATATGACCAATTCCTCTCTTAGCATGCATGACAATTTAATCATTGGTCTATTTAGCCCTGAAATAGCCACTTTCTTAAGCCAGAGGGCGCCATATTCTCCGGGATCATTATCCTGTATGGTTGGAGGACAGCAGTTAGAGCTGTGGCTTCTTCCCGATACGCAAAGCAGAGCTTTAAACAGATTAGTCGATATACTTGGACAAGCTAAAAGCAAGATTGAAATTACCATGTTTACCTTTACCCATCCCAAATTATTAGAAGAGCTGATCAAAGCAAAAGAAAGAGGTGTCAAAGTAAAAGTAGTTATAGATTATAAATCTTCAAAAGGAGCGAGTAAAAAAGCAGTTGAGAAACTCAAAAGAGAGAGCATCCCTATTTTTACCAGCAACGGCCCTCAGCTCTGCCATCACAAATATATCTATATAGATGACAAGACATTAGTTTGCGGCTCTGCTAATTGGACGCTTTCAGCTTTTAAGAAAAACTATGACTGTTTTTTAATCTTGTTTAATCTTTCCCATTCACAAAAAAGCTTCATGAAAAAACTCAGCAAAGTGGTCAAGCTCGAATCTACTTCCCTAAAATAGATCAAATTCATAAGATGAAAATTGAACGGGAGGAAAGATTATGCTAACCTATATGCGAGCAATGTTCTCAATTGCATTTTCTTTATTTATAGTTATGAATGCAATTGGGTCAATGCCTTTATATATTTCATTTTTAAAAGGCATATCTCACAGAAGACAAAAGCAAATAGTATTAAGAGAGATGCTGATAGCTTTAGGCGTTATCATCTTTTTTAATTTTGTTGGAAAACTCCTTCTAAATCTTTTGCATGTTGATCAGGCCTCTCTGCAAATATCCGGCGGTGTTGTCTTATTTTTAATTTCTATAAAACTCTTGATTCCGCCCGAACATGAAAAAGAGGTCTCCAAATCTGAAATAAAAGAGATAAAAGAACCTTTTATTGTACCTTTAGCAATCCCTCTTTTAGCAGGTCCTGCCGTATTAGCAACAGTTATGTTATATGGACAGCAGGTAACAAATGATCTATTAATGATCAGCGCAATAGTCATTTCCTGGTTTGTATCTTTGATAATTCTATTGGCCTCAACTCACTTAAGTAAGTATTTAGGAGATAGAGGAACTATGGCCTGTGAAAGGCTAATGGGCTTTATTATGGTACTTATAGCCGTTCAGATGTTTATGAGAGGGCTGACTGCTTTCTTAAAAGCCTAGCTATTTCACACAAGCACCTTGTTATCAACAACTTAAAACTTAATAATATACTTTTACATTATTAAATAATTTTGTTATAATTATAACAAAGTTTTTAAAAATTACAGACTATACAATTTAGATATAATTAATTAACATTATTAACAAATAAAATTAGTTTAGTAATAAAAAAAAGGTAATAAATTATGGTATCATCATTACAAAGATTAGCTGTAGCCCGGCTGCCAGGAGATGCACATGTTAATGAATATTCAAATGTTAACCGCTCA
>CAYNVX010000141.1:1876-2973 GCA_964400755.1 uncultured bacterium
ACCCAAATTTTCAGCAAAGCCGTCACTGATCAATACTATAAAAAATTTACAACTGAACCTCCCCCCAAAGAACTTCTTAAAAAATTAAGAAATAGTTTTAATAGGGAACAATTTAATTTCGAGCTTTTGAGTCCTTTTGTACTTAATAGATATGTTCAAGCATTACAACAAAATCAAATTTCCCCTGCTTTAATAAGAACAGCTAAACACGGCAATCTGGAAATGGCCCTACAAATCTTAGAGCGCATAGAAATAGAAAATATTCAAATACCTGTAGGCGAAGATGGCTTAGGTGAAGCTTTAGTTTGTGCGGCGGCATATGGCCATGGAGATATTGTTAATGCCATTCTATCCAATCCTAGAGCTGTTCAAATACAGTTACGGCTAGTTCTATATAGTAAAGTCATAACTTTATCTAGTGCTATCAAAAAAAACAGCATATTACTAACAGCTGCAGCCGCAGCTGCTTTAGCGGGCTTTGGATATTGGTATTATAATAGAATGCAGGAGAGTCTATAATTTATACCTAATTGATTAATTTTTATTATTTTAACTAGAAAAAAATATCTAAAATCCCCATATTTTTATCTATTAGAACTTAAGGTAAAAATAGGGTAAAAAATGATTTCTAGAAATGATCCTTGCTGGTGCGGAAGCAATAAAAAATGGAAAAAATGTCATTATCCCAAGGAAAATCCTGATTCAAAATCACTTGATAAGGATTATTTCGGAAGATATGGGATCATTATTAAATCAAAAAAAGAAATTGAAGGAATCAGAGAGTCCTGCAGGCTGGCAGCAGAGATATTAAATAAACTTTGCGACATGGCCAAAGAAGGCGTAACTACAAACGAGATCGATCAATATTCAAGAAAGCTCCATAAAGAAGCCGGAGCTATCCCTGCTCCATTAAACTATGGCAACCCTCCCTATCCTGCAAGTGTCTGCACTTCTTTGAACGATGTTGTATGCCATGGAATTCCTGATGACAGCAAATTAAAAGAAGGCGACATTTTAAATATCGACGTTACCTGTATTTTAAATGGCTTTTATGGCGACACTTCCAGAATGGTAAAAATAGGAAAAGTTTCTGAAGA
>CAYNVX010000141.1:2983-3627 GCA_964400755.1 uncultured bacterium
AAGAAAAAGAAAGGGTCATGAAGGCATCTTATGAAGCCTTAATGGAATCAATTAAGATCTGCATGCCCGGGATAAAAGTTTTTGAAATTGCAGAAGTAATAGAAAAAATTGCAAAAAAATATAACTGTTCAGTTGTTGATCAATTTGTTGGACATGGCGTAGGAATCAAGTTCCATGAACCTCCTCAAATCCCCCATCATCACAACAATATAAAAATACCTCTTGTTCCGGGGATGACATTTACTATTGAGCCTATGATCAATATCGGCTCGAAAGACTGTTATATCGATCCTGAAGATAATTGGACGGCAAGAACTATCGATCATAAACCTTCAGCTCAATATGAACATACGATATTAATTACTGATACGGGCCATGAGATTTTAACTCTATGACACTTTCTAAACCGGATCAAACGAAAGTCAATATAATGGAGATGGCTGGACGCGTTCAGAACTTTTAACTTGAGCTCTTTATCAACTTTGGCTATCATTTTTTCAAAAAAAATGTTTCCAAAAGGAATCGGTTATGTTTAACAAAGAGAATATTGTTAAATTGCAAAGCTATTATGGTCAATCACCCCTGCCTGAAGGCAGAGGCTTGTAAGGTGACTTACAACGAGGTGGGCACGAAAGTGCTTTGCA
>CAYNVX010000142.1:0-3591 GCA_964400755.1 uncultured bacterium
TACAAACACCAACAGCAACAGCTTCCTCTCCGATATATGGATGTATATATCCACCTATCTTGCCTTGCTGGCCAAGTTTTATTGTCGTTTCTTCGAAGAACCTTATTTCTAACAGTTTCTTCAACATTTCAATTTCTAATGACTTATTCATTGTTTTCCCCATAATTAATTTTTCTCTTTCTCTAAAATTTCTAAAACTGTTTTCCTTATTTTTCCTTTTGATGAATTATCAATATTTTTTTTATTTAGGTGTTTTTTCTTATAGCCAGCATATATTTATTTGAACAAGTTTTTATTCAATTTTAGTAACTAATCCTTTTTAAACCCCATTTATTAAAAAGCCCATCATTTTGGGTAAAGGGTCTTTCCAATTCCCCCCATTTTTGAAGAGCTTCTAGTAAATACTTATTTTCCTTTGAAGCTTGTGCAAGTGTTTTATTTTCAGCCATTGCTTTGAATGCTTGATGAAAAGCTTCGCATCCGGCCCTGTTTCCACTTGGGTGTCCAAAAATACCTCCCCCCGCTTCAAAAATAATATCTTTTCCATATTGATTCCAAATAGCTGGAACCATCCCAACATAAACTCCGCCCCCTACCATAGGAAAGCTTTGTTTAATGTGGAAAAATTTAGATTTTAGAACTTGAACTGACCTCAACTCATCTTCGAAAGTAGTTATAGGAAGAGTTCCCCAAAATGGCGGAATAATCAATAAATCAGCTCCACATAATCTTGAAATCTTATTAAAAACCGTAAAACTCATTCTATCCAAGTAGGGCGAGCATGTAGTCAGGTGATAAAGAATTGGGACATCTATGTCATCACTTTCCGCTAGTACTCTCAGCTGAGACCATCCGGTAGAACAACAAAGTAAAAAACCAGTAGCACCTCTTTTTACTGCCCTGGTTGCTTTTTCCATAACCTTGTTGATTTCATCTGTAACAGTTATAAAATATAAAACTTTCCTGCCTGTCTTCTTTTCAGCTTTTTGAAGAGCTTCCAGCACTGCGTCTAATCTGTCATCAAACTTAGAATTCCATGTTTCAGTCATAGCTTCATCATCTTTAAAAAGATCTATGCCTGACAATGCACAATCATAGGCCTGCTGTGCTGTTTCTTTAGGAGTCATTCCTATTTTGGGTTTTGACACTACCATAAGAAGAGGACGGTCCTCAATGTTTAATAATTTTCTTATTCCACTGATACCAAACCTTGGCCCCTTAAATTGTTCTACATAAGATTTTGGAAAATTAATTCCAAGAGTCAGGCATTTACCCGGAAACATTAAAATATTTCCAATAGGAGCCATCAAAAGTGCAGGAATGCTGGAATTATAGGCATCAAGAGGATATGCTATTTGAACTACAGCTTTCTTTATTGCTTCAGGAGAGGGAATCTGGTAATAACTAATAATTTTAAAACAAATTCTATCCCTAACTTCATCAGTTTCATTCTTTAGATCAACCCATGCTCCTGTTGAACCCAGTAATGCTGCTCTTTGAACCATCGCTAAATGATCTATGAATTCACCAGGTTCTCTGGAATTTTCAAGGTAAAAAGTAACTATAAAATATTTTTCTAAATCTAAACTTTCAAGTTCATTATTAAAAATTACTGGATCATATAATAAGTCCGACATTTTATCTCCTTAATTTTAAATAAATTTTTTTATTAAAATCTTTTCATTGTTATTCTTTAAATTTCCTTATTCTTACTATGTTTTTTTGTTTCAATATCTTTCTTAAAAGATAATACACCAATAGAAGTTTCATATGTAAAATTTATAGGATCAAAATCCAGATTCCATGTACACCTTGGAGAAAAATAATCTGGATCTAACAAAATTATGTATATAAAATCTTCCTTTAATTAATCCAAAATCATTTTTTAAATCTATAATTTATGAAATTAAAAAAAATATTAGACATACAAATAATCCCTATAATCATACCTTCTTACCTTTGAAAGGCCTGCCCAGTATGCAAACTCTTCAAGATATGGGGCAACGTTTTTCATGACCATTGGGAAATGATGAGGGAGCCCGTTTGTAAGCAGGGTGTTTGCAAGATCCCAGGTCTTTATTGGCTCATTGTAAAGTTTTAAGTCATTTACCCAGCCGCGGCTGCCGCAGAAAGAAGTCTTTTCGGGGTCATAGAACTTGCCTGTAAAGTAGTAGAACTTGTCGCCTTCACCCGAAAGTCTAAATACTGTAACATCGCCCTTTTTGAATATAAGATCAGTTACAGGACCACAGTTTTTTACACTCTCTGCATAGTCTGCAAAATAGTGCTTTTCGCAGATAACACCGCGCTCATTTGCCATTTCAAACGGTGCCGAGCCACAGTGCCATAATAGCAATGAATTATCCCGTTCATCAAACCTTGGAAGGTCCATAAGCGCTGCAACTTCATTTGTAAGGTTTTGCAGCACCATCATTGAAATCGTACCTAAAACATCTGCCTCACAGCCTGCAGCAATGCCGTCACTATTTAGAAGTGAGTTTGTAAGGCATCCGACCATCTCTTTTAGAGGCATGAGCTTTGGCCAGCATGAAAATGCAACAGCTGAGTAATTGTTTTCCCTGGCGATCTTCTTTATTGCAAGATACATCTTGACAGAGTCACGGACTTTTTCCTCCGAGACCCTTCTTATCTTTGATGTTGCCTTTACCCTGTCAAAAACCTTATCTATTTCAGCTGAAGGTATCTTATCGCCAAGTGCGATAATGTCTTCGATCTCATAATCCCTTGAGACATCCACGCCAAGTGTCCTGTATATCTCCCTTGGATCTACCATGTGGTTTATATGGCCGTCTGCAAGTTTTCCTATCTGGGCTACCCTTGCATCCCTTATACCTTTTAATGCCGAGAGTGCCTTTATTGTAATATCAAACCTGGGTTTGAAAAATTTGCTTTCCATGTCCCCGAAAAACCATTTTATCTTTCTTGGCTGACCGATAAAATTATGCTTAGAAATACCGATATTCTGGGAAATGTTCACAAGGGAAGCCATCGTCATGGGCCCGTCCTCAGTAAGCTCCTCGATTGCCCACAGGCCGAAGTCTGCTCTTGATTTCATAATCTCGAAGACATTGTCGCCGATTATATATGAGGGATGGAATAGCAGGACAAAATCCAGATTTTTTGCATCTATTTCTTTCCTTATATTTACAGCCTGCTCCATGTTCTGCATTACAGTGTCAATTACGTGTAGTTCAAAGCCCATAGTCCCGCCCATTTTTTTAAGCTCTTTTTGGTAGCTCTTGAAAAACTCCAGACCTTTTGTAGAAAAACCTTCCATAAAACCTGCTATAAAACCGACTTTTAGTTTTTCCATTATGAAAACCTCCTATTGTCTTATTAAAACCCTATATATTTTAGGTTCAACAATATACGGATCAATTTTTTTAATATTTATACTCGTGCGCACACTACATTCTTTAATTTATAACCTGACGCTCCTAATATTTCTAATGTTTATTGACACTTTAACCGAATAAAATATCCATAATCAAATTCTATATTATTATTTTTTTTATTTAAAAAATTATATCTTCTATAATTCATGTTAACTCTTTGAATTTGTAATTACTT
>CAYNVX010000143.1:0-3572 GCA_964400755.1 uncultured bacterium
TTTTAATGAAACGTATATTAATTATATTAACATTGCTAGTCGGTTTATATTCTAAACCTTTATTTGCTATGGATTCACACAATTTGATCGGTGTAGTAAATTTTGCATCTTGCGCAACTGATTCCAAGTATGGAAAAAATGAACAAGAGCAATTTGAAAATATTCGTAAACAATGGACAACATTAATTGAAGAAACTGAAAATGAACTAAAAGACATTTCAGCAAAATTCGATGATCAGGAATATTTAGACGGTCTATCACCTGAAGCGGAAGAAGAATTAAGAATCAAACAAAAAACATTAAATGAAGATATAGCTAAATATCAAAACCAGCTTTATCAGATTCTTAACCAAGCTCAATATTTCTTCATGCAAAAAATGTCTACTACTATAGCAAGAGCTTCAGAATCTGTTGCTAAAGATAAAAAGATAGATATGGTAATGAACAAAGAAGCATGTTTTTATTATAATCCAAATCTAGACATTACAGATCTAGTAATTAAGGAAATGGACAAAAATTTCGAAAAAGAAGCAGCAAAAAATGCAGCTAGTCTACCTAACGCAATAGAAGAGACAAAAGAAGCGGCTTCAGCTGAAGAAATAAGCAATGAAATGATTGAAACAGTAGAGGCTAAATCATAATGAAAATGTATTCGCTTGGTGACCTTGCAAAACAAACAAATTCTAAACTTGTAGGAAATGCAGATCATTTAATTTCTAATGTGAATACATTAGAACAAGCGACATCGCAAGAAGCTTCCTTTTTAACAAACCCCCGGTATAGAGAGGCAATGAAACTCTCTAATGCGGGGGTTATTTGCATAGATGACAATTCACCTTTAATAGAAGGTAAAAATTATCTAATTTCAGATGATGCTTCCTTTACTTTTCAAAAACTATTACAAATTTTTAAATCGGGAAAACAGATCTCGGGCTTCTCTGAGATCCACCCAACCGCTATTATTCATCCTTCTGCTAAAATCGGTCAAAATGTAACCATTTTACCGAAAGCTGTTATAGACAAAGATGTTAACATCGATGAAGGTACGTTTATTGGAGCAAATGTTTATATTGGACCAAATGTCCAAATAGGCAGAAGCTGCACTATCCATGCCAATGTAGTTATTAGAGAAGATACAGTTATTCACAATAATGTGATTATCCAGCCCGGAGCTGTAATAGGCTCCTGTGGATTTGGGTATACTCAAGATAAAGAAGGCAAATTTCAAAAATTAGACCAGATCGGCAATGTTGAAATTGATGATGATGCTGAAATAGGTGCTAATACAACTATAGACAGAGCTAGGTTTAAAACTACAAGAATTGGAAAAAACAGCAAAATAGACAATCTTATTCAAATTGCCCATAATGTTGAAATTGGGGATTCTTCCGCAATAGCAGCACAAACAGGTATAGCCGGCTCTACCAAAATAGGCTCTCATGTTATTATGGGCGGCCAATGCGGCATTACCGGTCACATTGAGATCTCGGACAATGTAATGCTGGCAACTCGAACAGGCGTCAGTAAAAATATTTCCAGCGGTAAATATAGAGGAACACCTGCCATGCCTTTATCAGAATATAACCGCCAATATGTCTTTATGAAAAAGCTTCAAAAGCTTCTTTCTAATATGGAAGAAAAAATAAAAATTTTAGAAGAAAAACTTTCATAAAAAAAATATTCCCTCCAATCTTTTAAAAAAGTTCTTGCTTTTACCCATTTTATCCTGTAATTAAAAAAGTAAGGGTAAAAGTTATTATGATTGAAATATATTTTAAAACTATCCGAGATGATGATTTCAAACAAATCAACGATTTTCGTGTTGGCAGCTGGATCCATATTTCTGAAGCTACAATGGACGATCTAAAAAGGCTCTCCGAAGTGACAAATATTGAAATAAACGATATTTTGGACAGCATAGATAAATATGAAATTCCCAGAGTCGAGCATGTCAAGGACAATGTAATAATATATACAAGGCATTCTGACCAGCAAGAAGAAGGTCTGCATACATCTACTCTAACAATTATATTGACCAGCAATTTTATTATTACTATCTCCCCTCACAAGAGTAAACTCATCGATTCAATTATAAAAACAACCTCAAAACTTGCAACGACACAAAAATCAAAACTGCTTTTATTTATTCTTTTAAAAATAACGCAGGATTTCACCAACAAGATCAAGAATGTAAGAAGTTCTGTTCTAGAACAAGAAAACCAAATGAAGAAGGTTAATAACGAGACTATTGTGGTCTTGACGAAAAACGAAGAAGTTCTAAATCAATATCTATCATCAATAGTACCGTTGAGGAACTTGTTGGAGGCTATAACATCAGGCAGATATGTAAGCTTATATGAAAAAGATAAAGATCTTTTAGAAGATCTTTCCATATCTTTAAAACAGTCCGAGGACCTCTGTTCTGTAAGTATTAAGAGTATTAGAAGTTTAAGAGATTCTTATCAGATCTTATTTACAAATGATGTCAATAAAACCATTAAATTATTAACAGCGATCACCATTATTTTCACAATACCCACGATAATAGCTTCAATCTATGGGATGAACATTTCTCTTCCTTTAGAAAAGAACCCCTATGCCTTTTTTATATTGATGAATATAATAATTCTGGTATCAGTAATATCTGCATTTATCTTTGCTCGAAAAAAGTGGCTTTAAGTTCCATTAAGCCTAACTATGATAATATTTATCCTGACATTTTTTTTATAAATTTTCAGCTCTTCTCTTGCAATAAAATTTGATATTGGTTTTCATTACATATCAAACTAAAAAAAAGAGAGTCTAAAACTATGGCCCTTCGCCCTATTTATTATGACACAGAGACAACCGGATTAAAAAAAGATAAAGACAGGATTATAGAAATAGCTGCATACGACCCGGTAAACGAAAAAACATTCGCCCTGCTGGTCAATCCAAAAATGGAAATATCCCAAGAGTCCATTGCAATATGCGGCATTACAAATGAAATGGTAAAAGATGCTCCCGGATTTGATGTAGCAGGAAAAGAATTTTCTGAATTTTGCTCTGGCGAAGTTGTCTTAATTGCCCATAACAATGACGCCTTTGATAAGTTCTTTATTGAAGAAGAATTCAAAAGGGCAAACCTTGTCTTGCCAAACTGGCCATATATCGATTCGCTAAAATGGGCCAGGAAATACCGTTATGACCTTCCTCGGCATGCTCTTCAATATTTAAGAGAAATATATGGAGTTGAGGCAAACCAGGCTCACAGGGCACTGGATGATGTAATTGTTCTATATCGGATATTTTCTCAAATGATCGGAGATCTTTCAATGGAGACGATTTTAGAGCTGTTATCTAAGCCTTCTAAGCCATCTGATAGGATGCCATTTGGCAAGTATCAGGGTAAAGAACTTAAAGATGTTCCCAAAAGTTATGTTATGTGGCTTGATAAATCGGGAGCATTTCAAAAAGAAGAAAACAAAGAGTTGAAATCTAATTTTGAAAATTTAGGAATCTTAACCAAAGAAAATGTGTCAATTTCTCCACGCCTAAAGGCGGGAGCTTGAAAAAAAGCTCTAATTGACTAG
>CAYNVX010000144.1:0-3551 GCA_964400755.1 uncultured bacterium
ATTAACTAAAAAAAAGGATTGGCATTTCCTCCCCATGTTTAAAAACAGGGGTTTCGATGCCAAAGGAATTTTGATGAAAAAAACAAGCAAAAAACTTATTACACTTGGCCTTATTCAATTAAAGTTTTATTCCGATCAAAAAAAAAATTTACAAAACACGCTGAAGCTTACAGAAAATGCAGCTCAAAAAGGTGCGCAAATCATCTGTTTGCCTGAGCTTTGTCAAACTCTTTATTTTCCTCAAGATCCAGATGCAGAAAAACAACATTTTGCTCAAGAAATTCCAGGTCCAATTATAGAGGCATTTAGAAAAATATCAAAAAAATATGAAGTAGTAATCATTCTTCCTGTTTTTGAAAAAGATTCTAGTAATAACTATTATAATTCTGCAGTTGTGATCGATACCGACTCTAGGCTTTTAGATATATATCGCAAGGTCCATATTCCTCAGGACCCTTATTTTTATGAAAAAAACTATTTTGAAAAAGGAAAGGGCTATAAAGTCTACAAGACAAAACTTGCAAATTTTGCTGTGCTTATTTGTTATGACCAGTGGTTTCCGGAAGCGGCAAGAATTGTTGCTCTGCAAGGAGCAGAGATAATTTTCTATCCTACAGCTATCGGTAATATTGCAGGATATACAAGCCAGGATGGGAATTGGCAAAATGCCTGGGAAACCGTCATGCGAGGACATTCAATCGCTAATAGCGTACATATCGCTGCTATTAATCGGGTAGGCAAAGAGAGAAAACTAAAGTTCTGGGGAAGCTCATTTGTATGTGATGCTTTTGGGAAAATTCTTAAAAAGGCAAGCTCTAAAACATCGCAAATTATTCTTTGTCAAATTGATCTTATGCAGAATGAAAAAATACGGGATGGCTGGGGTTTTTTTGAGAATCGAAGAATCGATACCTATGCCGATATAATTAAAAAATTTTGAGAAAATCCAGATGAACACAAGTGCAAAAAAATTAGGCTATTTTATTCCTGCTGAGTGGCAAAAACATGAAGCTAGTTTTTTAGCATGGCCCCATGATCAAATAACTTTTGAAAAAAAGCGCCTTGAGAAAGTCGAAGATGTTTATTGCTCAATAATTGAAAAACTCCATCAAAAAGAAAAAGTCAAATTACTTGTCCTAGATAAAAATATGCAAAAAAAAGTTATTGACAAGCTTCAAAAAAGAAAAAATATAGATTTTTCAAAAATAGATTTTTTTTTGGTAGATTATGCGGATGTCTGGATCCGGGATTATGGCCCAACTTACTTGCTTAATGTTGATAAAATTAAAAGATCTTTTGTTAAATGGCGCTATAATGCCTATGGCAATAAGTTTGCTGATCTTTTAAAAGATGACAAAGTTGTTTATGCTATGAAAGACTTTTTACAAGAAAATTTTTTCACAGCTAATTTTGTTATGGAAGGAGGCGCTATTGATGTAAATGGCAAAGGTATTTTATTAACAACCGAGCAGTGTCTTTTAAATCCTAATCGCAATCCCAATCTTGACAAGAAAATGACAGAAACATTTTTAAAAGAGTATTTAGGAGTTTTTCAAATTATTTGGCTCCCTATGGGAATTGCAAATGACCATACTGATGGACATATCGATGAGATAGCAAGATTCGTTAACGACAATACAATAGCAATAGGATATGAAGATGATAAAAAGGATATCAATTTTGAAATTTTACATACCAATTTTAAGATTTTACAAAAGGCAAAAAACATAGAGGGCAAATCTTTTGAGATAAAAAAAAATCCTATGCCTAAAATGCTTTATGATAATGGAGAGCGAGCTCCTGCAAGCTATTTGAATTTCTATATCGCTAATAATCTTGTGCTTGTTCCTCAATTTCATGATAAAAACGATAAAAAGGCTCTGAAAATTATCCAAGAGCTTTTTCCTTCATATGAAGTTTTCGGAATCGATTCATCCGATCTTATATATGGGGGAGGTTCTATTCATTGCATTACCCAACAACAGCCGCTGCTTTAATAAAAAAATATAACAATCCAAAAATTTTCCTTAGTCTATATCTTACAGATAATTATGCTACGGTTGTTGTTATTTGGTTATAATCTATTTTTTTTAATATAATAACAATTTAATTTACTTGATCTTTTCTAATTATAATTCTTAAAATATTTCAAAAATATTAACAAATTAAGAATTATGACAGCTATTCCCCTTTTTCCAATAACTCAAGAACATTTAAGATCTGAAGAGGATCCACAAGGAGTCCATTTCGCAAGAAATGGAGAACATCGCCTTATCGATCCTATTTCTTATGAAGAATTAACTAAAGAAAGCACCTGTGTAAAAGTAAATTGTTGTAATCATATTTTTTTATGGGGTTCATTAGCAGAATATTTAAATGGTGTAAATAGTAACGGCTTATGTCCAACATGTCGAGCCTTTATTGGACGAATTGAATTTATGCCTCCTCCTGAAAGATCTTTAGCAGATGTAGCCAAAGCTCATAGAGAAGCCGGTAATTTACCTGAAGCCGAAAGAGTAGCTAATCTGATTCTTAATAATTTCTTAAAAAGCGAGGCATTAAGAAATATAGCCGAAGCTCACAAAGAAGCAGATAATTTATTGGAAGCCGAAAGAGCGGCTAATCTGATTCCTGATAATGAAATCAAAAGCTATGCATTATTTAATATAGCCGAAGCTCACAGTAAAGACGGTAATTTACCTGAAGCCGAAAGAGTAGCTAATCTGATTCCTACTAATTTCTTAAAAAGTGAGGCATTATTTCATATAGCCAAAGCTCACAGAGAAGCCGGTAATTTATTGGAAGCTGAAAGAGCCACTAATCTGATTCCTTATAATTGGAGAAAAAGTCAGGTATTATTAGATATTGCTATAGCTCACAGTGAAGGCGGTAATATAAATGAATTATTTCTAAGATTAATAACTGAAGCCGAAAGAGCAGCTAATCTGATTCCTGATAATAAAGACAGAATCGATGCATTAAGAAATATAGCCAAAGTTTATAGAGTAGCCGGTAATATAAACGAATTTCAAAGATTAATAACTGAAGCCGAAAGAGTAAGGCTAATCTGATTCCTGTGAATTTTATAAAAAGAGCGAGTTATTATTAGATATTGCCAGAGCTTACAGAGAAGCCGGTAATTTAATTAAGTTTTATGAATTAAATTTAATAGCTTTTTATTATAAGCATAAAATTGCTGTTATTGTTTCAGGTTCAGCGATTATGGGAGTTGCTTTAAACTATATATATAAAAAACGGCAGGAAATAGTTTAGACTTATCTAGTTTTCTTATGATTCTTCATACTTAGTGATAATCCCTACATATTTATGGAGTATATGCTTTTTAGTAAAATAAGAACAAAAGAGCCTGAAAAGGCTGTTTAAGGTTTTTGAAATTTATCTACATAAAAAATTATTTTTATCAACTATTTATTTTAAGCTTATCGTGACTTAAGAGCTTGTATTTAAGTAATTTATAATATAATAACACTATAATTAAAGTTTGATGTATAATTAATGCAATTACAATGTATAAATTATTAATTTTATTA
>CAYNVX010000145.1:0-3481 GCA_964400755.1 uncultured bacterium
GGGAGAAGGAACTAAGCCTGGAGCTTCTGCTGGAAGCTCTATATTTGTTTTTTTGCCAAAACCGAATAGTTCGCAAAGTGCCTTTCTGTACCACTCTTCGCCTAGTCTTTCTAAAATGCGGTGAACAATAGTACCAACATAAATATTAGAAGATTTCTGAATAGCTAAATACATATTTAAATAATTATGAACCCTTCCATCCTTTATGGGATAAGATCCCCTTCCAGGAAAAGTTCCTTTAGAAGTAGCTATTTTTTCTTCAGGGTAGAAAAGAGGCTTTTCCCCTCTTTTAATTAGTTCTTCATTGGCCATCATTCCAATAGCTAAAGTTATTGGTTTGAAAATACTCCCCGGCTCATAATTATCTGTTACAGCTTTGACTTTAGTAGATTCTAATAAGTCTTCATTATTGTAAAAGTCACGATATCTGGTTAAATCAAAAAAAGGATATTGGGCAAGAGCTAAAATCTCTCCAGTATAGGGATCCATCATTACAGCCCAGCCGCCTTTGGCATTGACTTGAAGGATTCCTTTTTTTAACTCATCTTCTGCAATTGCCTGAAGATAATGATTTATCGTTAAATAGATATTAGCGCCATTCTCAGGTTTAACTAATACCGTTCCGGTATCTAGAGGATGGCGTGGCGATCTTAAGATCATTCTCTTTCCCAGTTTACCTTTCAAATAGTTATTGAAGTATAACTCTAGCCCCCCTGTCGGAACCGATTGAAAAGTGAGCATGTCTTTTTCATCTTGAACAGTATGCAAAACCTGACCGAGCAGTGAGCCAAAAGGATAAGACCTTTTATAATCTTGGATAAAGTAAAGAGCATTACGTACAATTTTTTCTTTTTTGGCATAATCGTGCCACCATTGATGAATCTTATCTCTTTGATCACGATCAAGCCATAATACTAATTTGCGCGAACGACTTCTTTTATAAAATTCAGAAACAATCCTCTCTTTTTCATGATCGGAAATAGATAAAAAAGTAAAAAGCTTCTTTGGAATAGCCGATTTATACTTTAATGGTATTGAATCAGGATCGACATAAAGATGGAACTTCGGTACTTCAACGACGAAAGGCTGGGGCTGCTCAGGATGATTGATCTTTACCGAGGTGTTAGAATAGAAAGTACCTCTCATGAAATATTCAGTTACAACATGCTGGTGCTGCAAGCTGGCCTCTTTGCTCCATTTATCGCCCTGCAATACTTGAAGTTTGTAAAATTGCATAATTAATAGACAAAACAAAAATGAAAGAAAAAAAGAGATTATTACCAATCTTTTTCTATCAGATGCAGATACCAAAAGATATAAGCTTCGTCGGATCATTTTTTTAGTTTGCTTTAGAAACTACAAGGTTATTTTCTTTTATTTCTTGAAGAGCTATTCCTTCTTGAACCGTCAAAACTTCATCTAAAAGAGGATGTTTCAAATGGCTAAACTCAGGATGTTTAGCTAGCTCCATCAAATGCGCTGGATTTTCAAATTGATCAACTTCATATTGCATTCTTTTTATTTGCTGATTCAAAGTATCAATCTCTTTAGCAATTCTTGGAGCTTTAATCTTCAAGCCTGTTAGTTCATTTTGTTTGTCAATATAAGAGTATAGACAAACGCCAAAAACTAAAAGACATATTCCAAGTCTGATAAATAATCCTTTATTCATTTATTATTTCTACCTTTTCAGCAAATCGCATCTTCGCACTACGCGACCGTGGATTCCTCCTTCTTTCTCCAAAAGATGAAATTATTGGTTTTTTTGTCAAGATATCTAAGATATTTTTTTTATCTCGGAAGGTATGCTTGACAATCCTGTCTTCTAAACTATGGAAGCTAATTACACCAATTCTTCCATTTGGAGATAACCTTTCAATGGCAAAATTTATCCCGTCCTGAATATGTTTCAGCTCATTATTCACTTCAATTCTAAGTGCTTGAAATATAAGGGTTGCCGGATTGATCCTTTTAGTCCTTTTAACTACTTTGCCAATTACTTCTAATAAATCATTTGTTGTAACAATCTCTTTTTTCCTTCTTGCCTGAACAATGGCCTCAGCCACCTTTTTCCACCTTCTCTCTTCTCCATATTCTTTAAAAATCCTGGCAAGATCTTTTTCAGAGTATCTATTTACTACATCTTGTGCAGTCAAAGCGTTTTGCTTGTTCATCCTCATATCTAATGGAGCATCATATTTGAAGCTAAAGCCTCTTTCTTCTGAGTCCAACTGCATGGAAGATAGCCCTAAATCTAAAAAACAACCGTCGACATGCTGAATATTTAATTTGTCTAAGAAGTCTGGAAGTTCTGAAAAATTTCCATGGAATAAAACAACTTTGCCCATCCAAGGCTTCAAACGCTCCTGCGCTAAATCTAAAGCCATTTTATCCTGATCACATCCTATAAATATTTCTATTTCAGGATGAGCTTCTAAAATTGCCTGCGCATGTCCGGCTGCGCCAAGAGTTCCATCGAAAAAAACTTTAATGTTTATACCTTCGAAATATTCTAGAAATTCCGCTAACAAGACAGGAAAATGATTATACTTCTGCTGTATCTTTTTCATCTAATAATTCAAACGCTTCTTCTATCATTTTTGGTAGATCAATTTCAGTATCCTTTCCAGTGAGAAGATTGCTTAAATTACGATCATAAACTTCTTTTGGCCATACCTCTATTTTATTCAATACTCCGGCAATGACTACCTCTTTTTTAATATTGATAGCCAGTTTGAGATGATTCGGAAGGATTACCCTACCTAATTTATCACAGGTTGCATGATGAAGAGTTGAAAAAAATAGTGTGAAGAACTTTTGATATTTTGCAATATGTAGTTTTTCCTGAAACTTCAAAACGATCTTCATAATGTCAGACCTTTTATATATAGCTAAACATCCGCCAAGACCAAGACCTATAACAAATTCCATTCTTCCTTCTTCCACAAGACCATATCTCATGTTCTGAGGAAGAACAAATCTGTTCTTAACGTCTAACTTGGTTGTTGATGTTCCACTAAAAAAGAAGAAGCTCATATGTACTACTCATTCCCACCGTTTTCCACATAATAGCCATTATCCAAAAAACATAGCAATATTTTTAACAAATATTTTTTGAAAAAAAGTTTTATACACAAACTCCACACCACTTAAATTTATAAAGATTAACCAATTACAATAGTTATGAACAAACAGCGAAGAGCGGTGGGAAATTGTGGAAAACTTGTTTACCAACTTGCTGTTTTTTAATTGTTTTACCCTCTCTTCCTTTTAAAAATACAACCTTATACTATTTATAAATAGAGAGTTAAGACAAGAATTTATCAATCTTTCGATTATGTTGATCTGATGTTGATAACTTTTTTGAAAGAAGCTTTAAAAAAAATAAATAAGTGTTACAATGAAAAAAAAATGCACCAGAATGGAAAAAAGTTATGCCAGATGATATTACTCCAATAGATAAAGGATATCTAACAATTGA
>CAYNVX010000146.1:0-3233 GCA_964400755.1 uncultured bacterium
GAATGTTGTGGTTTATGGAATAGAATCGGACTTGAAAACAGAAGTCCCGCAAGGGACCGTGGGTTCGAATCCTACCTCTTCCGATTTATCTATCAAACTGTTCCTTTGGCTCTTTTATTTTAAGTTATTCTAGTTAAAAGGGTTAGTTGTATAAAAAATAATCTGTTTACTAATTTATACTGTTCACTATATAATGAACAGTAAATAAGAGTGAACAGCATGAAAGGTTCTTTTGTAATTCCTTCAAACAGATCAGATATTGATCGCAATATTTATGCTGATAAATCTTCTTTAATACTTTATTGGCTTTTATTGATAGGTATAGATAAAGAACAGTTTTCTATAAGAGAAGTTGCAAAGGAATGTAATTTAAGCGTTGGACTTGTTCAAAGGGTTTTTAAGATTTTAACATTAAAAGGTTATATACAAACTGAGGGGATTAGAACTGCTAAAAAGTTTAGGTTAAAAAATCCCGAGGCTTTATTAGAAAGTTGGGCAGTAAATTATAGTATTGTTGAAAAATGTAAAATATGGACATACCGCAGTGCTTATCAAAATAAAGAACAGATTGTTCAGGCTTTAATTAAAAATAACTTTGAAAAAAAGGTTGTTTTAACATTGCATAGTTCTGCTGATTTTCAAGGATATAAGAATAGTAATTTAGATACTGTTGAATTATATATTCTTCAATCTGATTTAAGATTAAAAATAGAAGAAAAATTATTATTAGAACCTCAAGAAAAAGGCTATGAGATAATATTAATTGAACCATATTATAAATCTCTTTTAGAAAAATTTTCAAAGCCGTCTAAAAAAAATAATATATTATGTTCTCCCGTTCTTCTTAATTATCTAGATCTTTATCACTTTCCTCTGCGAGGTAAGGAGCAAGCTCAATTTATAGCTGAGAGATCTCAAATTTTAAAAAAAATTAATAAAAAACAGAAATAATTTTATGAATTTTGCTTTGGAAAAAGAAGATAAAATGATTTCAACCTTTTTAAGGTCAATAGGACCTTGGAAAAAACATGTTATTATTAGTGGAGGTTTTGCTCCTATTATTTATAAATTATATTTGGCTGATTATAAAAAGGGAACTCCTCCTGTAGGTACAAGAGATATTGATTCTATAGTTCCTCGTAATATTTCTGATATAGAAGATAAAAATCTTGCTAGACATCTTTTAGATGCAGGATTTATGCCAATTTTTAAAGATCTGGATATTCCTGCATCTGAAGCATATATTAAGGAAATTGAAGGTAATGAATTAGAAATTGAATTTCTTACATCCGGCAATATTCGTGGGGATAAGAATAAGAATGTTAGTATTGCTGGTATTGTTGCTCAACCATTAAAATATTTGGAATTAAGTCTTGCTAATTCCATTGAATTTACAACAGATTTAAAAGAGACAGGTTTAGTTGTTGATCCAAAAATTTGGATATTTCATAAAGGTCTTACTTTTACAAAACGATTAAGCCTTGCTAAAGAGTGTAAGGATTTATATGGAATATGGTATGTCGCTACGCAATTAGGTGAATTTTCTGATAAAACTATTATAGAAATTAAAGATTTAGAAAAGTCATATTCAAAATGGTTTAAAAGATTTCAGAAAAATCTTGGAGAATGGTTAGATAAAGCAACACCACTAGATTGGTTAAAATTAGAAGCTCAAGATCCCTATGGAAAACTTCAAAAAATTAATTTTAGATATCTAATGAAAAAATGGATATGATTCATTTATATCCATATTATAATCATTCTTATTGTGGGTAGCTACGAATTCTGTCGCGTCTATTTAGCCTAATTTCATAATGAATAATTCTAAAAAATATAGATTTTGATAGACATTGGTATGATCGATAGGTTCGAATCCCACTTCGTCCGAAGTAGGCACCAATTCGTACCTTTGTTCTTCTCATCAAGAAGAGCAAGGGTTGCGATGTTCGAATGAGCCAGATAATAAGGTTTAGATTCAATTAAATGGCCATTCTCTACAACACAATCACCTTTGACATGTTCTAGCTCAATTGTTCCTAAAAGATCTTTTAAAGCCAAAGCTGAAGCTTTTGTATTTTTGTTAAGTGTTTCCTGAAATTTTTCTAATCTGTGATCTATCCATTCTTTTGGAGGCGCTTTAAAAGCATTGGTTCTTTGATAATCCAAAGCATCTATTTCGCCTTTTAAGCTTTCTTGGCGGCCTTCGGCATCAACAATAGCTTCAGATACTAATTTAGAAAAGTTTCCTGCTTTAATGAAGCCTAAAAGGTTTTGTAACTCTGTTTGGATTTTTTCCATTTGGGTTTTTTTCTGTTTCACCTCTGCCGGCACTTCATTCATAGTTTTGGCAATAGCTTTTTCAACATTATCAAAGATGTATTTTATATTTTCAGCTGTTAGGAATTTTTCTTTGAGACTTCCAATAAGAATAGCTTCAAGACGTTTTCTTTGGATGGTTAATTTATTGGTGCAGGTTTTTCTTTTAGCATTATAGCAGCCATAATATCCTCCGCTTTTGCCGCAGACTTGAACAATAGCGCCTCCACAGGATTTACATTTTAAAAGACCTGCTAAAAGGTGGGTGGGATTGGAATGAATATAGCTTTTGGGCTGTTTGGAAGTTTTTTTTGTTTTTTTATGCATTGGCCAAGAACCTTCAAGACTTTTCCATCTTTGTTGTGTTTTGTTCCAAGTATTCTGATCGATAATAACAAGATCTTCTTTAAATAGGTCCATTTGTTCTTTTTCAGGGCGGGCGATTTTTTTGCTTTTACCGGTCATAGGGTCACGAACATTTTTCCATTTTCTCCAGATCCAACGACCTGTATATTTTTCATTTTTTAAAATTCGGGTAATAGTAGAGGTGGCCCAGCCTCCAACATGATTTTTCTTGGTTGGCATTTTATCTTCATTAAGTCCCTTAACTATACCGTGAATGCTTTTTCCTTCGTTAAATTCTTTATAGATCCTTTTGATAATGAGACCTTCTTCTTCGTTGATTTTATGGCGCATGCCTTCGTATTTGGGCTGTCCTTTTTTGTTTAGTTTGAGATCTCCTACAGGACAGGACTTATAGCCATAGACGCTTTCTCCCGTATTAAAGCCCCGAAGTTTTTGACCCTCTAATCCGCGCATAGTTTTCTTTCTAAGATCATCAAGATAAAGTTCATTGATCAGGCCTCTGATATGAATGCCGAGTTTGGAGTTTTCGTCATCTGTAACGATGCCATCTG
>CAYNVX010000147.1:0-3229 GCA_964400755.1 uncultured bacterium
TGGTAAGCCTGTTGTGGAAAATGTGTTGATAAGTATAGGGCTTAAAATATTAAGAAAAGATGAGATTTTGATCAAATAAAATGAATAAAAAATTTTTAAAAAAAGAAACAAAAGACTAATAGTTAGTGCTTTATGAAATACATGCTGCTTTAGGCATATTTTGAGGGCATTTTTTCTCTTTCCTAAGCTTTCAATTGTTCATAACTTTGTTAAAAATATATTAATTTATTTTTAAGATGGGAGTTTTTATCGTGTTTATTTTGAGGGGCATGAAATTATTCATCCCATAAAAAAGGTTTTTTGATTTCACAATAAATATCTCTATTTTCTTCAGAGGTCAATGTCCAAATGTATTGATGTCCTTTTTCAAAGAGGTTATTTAAAAAACTTTTTTCAATTTCAAAAGTGACTACATCTTTTTCTCTTTTTTGATTAAAGGAAATGGGGTGAATCATTCTTTCATCATTGGTAATGTCCAAAGCATATATCTTAAATTTATTGTAATATTTTGTTGCTCGAATTTTTAATATTAGATTGTTTTCAGTTAAAATTGGATAGGAGATGAATTGAGGATGTCTTCTAGGAAAATAAGATTTGGGGGATTTGAGATTTTTTCCTGAATCGACTGTTTTTAAAACTACAGATAAATTATCTGATCCTATTTGTAACCAATATGGAAGTGAGAAATCTTTGTCTAAGTATAGGTCCAAAGTTTTTTCAGATAGATCAGAATAATCCCTTGGAAAAACAATTCTGTAAACTTCAAAAGAAGGCCTTTCTATTTTTTTTCCTTCCATGATTTTTTGAGGATACCAAACCGCCCTGTAATCTTTTTCACCCGGCATAGGTGGAGGGCCGATTTTGCGCATCTGATCTTTAGCGAGTGCTTTTAATGGGAGATTTAATAGTTTAGAAAAGATGGCATCATCTTTTGAGATGTTTAGCCAAGCTCCTTTTGAAAAGGAAAAGCATTCTAAAATATCACTGTTTTCTAGGTTAAGCTCATACATCATCCATGAGCTGTTTCTTTTAGCTCCTTTTTCAAACCATTCTTTAAAAGATAAGGTTTGATCAAAAAGCTTAACAGGGATGGTTACCTCTTCGATGACTAAATTGTTCTCGGTTTTTTCAAAAATAGAAATAATTGAATAGATCTTGTTTTGTTTGGTAACAATATAGTCTCCTTTTCCTGAACATTTTAATTTGTCTTTCAAAGTTGTTTCAGAAAAAACAGAGGTTATAAATAAAATAAATATTATTAAAACTTTTTTCATAAGGCTTTATTTTAAATCAGCATTTATTAGGTTGCCAGAAAAAAAACTATTAGGTTTTATTATATTTAGAAGAGAAAGTCCATTAGGAGGACAAAATGAAAAGAAGACATATGAATAAAGCCTTTTGGATGACAATGGCCTTTTTTTTAATGTTCTTAGGATTTTTTTCAGTAAATAAAAATTTTCATTTATCAGCCCAGACTCAAGTTGAGTCTTGGAAACAAGAAATCATTAATATAGATAAACAAATAGAAGATCTAGAGAAAATGAAAATGGGGTATGAGGCAAAAGCTATCCAGCATGCCAATGAAGCTGATCGCCTGCAGTTTATAGAAGGTGAGTTGGAGACTGCTAAAAAACATTGGCAAATAGCAGAGGCCAATAGAGATGTTGCTAAAAAGATCCAAAGTCAGATTGATGAGCTAAAAGCTAAAAAACAGGCTATTCTAGATGCTCATAAGGTGGAAAGTTTTAATTAACCCCTTCCTGTAAAAACCTGTCCATGTGCTACTCCGAATATTTGTGCAATTCTACGAGCATTTGCTATTCTTGCTTCTTCTGGTGTTAATATTTCATTTGTAGGTTCTGTAGGGTTACTTGGGCTTTGCTTACTCTTTACAACAGGTGGTCTTGTTCTTGGTTGATGTTGTTGCGTTAAAGCTGTCTCAGTTCTGCGCCCTGCAGTAATAGCTATTGAAGTTTGATGTTGATGTCCTCTCCATGCAGATCCTCTTTGTTGAGCGGCTTTTCTTAAATGCGCTTCTTCTGTGCCTGTAAGAATATAGGATTGTTGTTTAGGTTTTTGAGGATACTGGGTTTCAAAACAGTTTGTTGATTTTCTTAGTAGTTCAAGAAAACAACTATCAGAGCCAAAAAATGTTCCTATCCATAAACCAAGGTTTCCCCAGAAATCAAGATGTTCCCAGCAATAATCTTTTAAATCTTTTTGTGTTGTTTGATATATGCTATATGATAAATCATTGCATATCTCTATTATTTTTTGAGTTGAAGAAGGAGTAGTTTGCCAAGACTCTGTTATTTTATCAGCATTACAAACTGCTGCTTTTAATTTATTGATTTCCATAAATATCCTTTATTATTTTTGTATTAATATTAATTAACTTCTTTAATTATTATAACATCCCTGTATTTTAAAATAAATAGTATTAATTATTTTATAAATACCTAATAATAAATAGTTTAGTTGTCAGTTTGTCTTGATATATCTATATCATTGATTGTAAGCTGGGTAGCGTTTATTGATAGGGGGAAGTTTTTTTGAATTCATCTAGGTTGAAGGAAATATTGAGGATATTAATTATTTATAATAATAATTATTATTAGGTCACAATTTTATTTTTTATTGTACAAAAAATTTAATCTAATTGATTGATTCTAAGAAAGAAAGGTTTTGAGCGATAGAACCAAAGCTCTAATAATAAATAGGTTATGGTTTAATTTTTAAAATAATTTGTAAATAAAGAGCTAAAGTATTATGTAGGGTTTTAAGGATTAAATATGACTTTATAGTTATAGGTTTAGGAGGAGGAACAATGAATTACAAACCTTTATCGGTTTTGTCCGTTAGTATAATATTATCTTTAGGCATGATATCTTGTCAGTCCAAGGATCATAAATGCCATCAATTAAAATATTCTTTTTTTAATGATAAAGATAAAAAGCAAGTTGTTGTTGAAAAAAAGGAAAATCAAAAAGTTCTAGAAAATACTTACCCAATAACAAGAATATATCAAAATTCAGAACAACAGAGAGTTCGTCTTCCTAAAAAGACAACTATTGAAAAGAAAAGAGAGTGTTATGGGGAGGGTATTTGTGAAATTTCTGACAATCAGGAACAAAATGTTCCTTCTATAAATAAAAGCGATGCAAATGAAAATACTAATCGCACTTATAGTAAACCAAAACAAAAATCTCTTTTTGATCAAGGCTATATT
>CAYNVX010000148.1:0-3211 GCA_964400755.1 uncultured bacterium
CATTTTGGATAATGCCGAATCTGAATATTTACCGGCACTCCATCTTTCCCAAGCCTTCAGCTAATTGTATTGGTAAAAATCATAGCTGTTAAACAAAAGGCCAGCCATGCATTTTTAGTTTTTGTTAAATGACCTCCAACTTGCTCTAAAGATTGATTTAACAAATCTATGTAAGATTTTATAAAATCCAAAGCTTCGCTTAGCATAAAAAAACATCTAACTATTTAAAGCTTAGTATTTTATGTCATAAAACGATAAATGTAAGGTAATTATTTTAAATATTTTACATCAAAAAAGTGGAACATCGAGTTATATTATAAAAAATCCTATGTTACTTATATTTAGTAGTTTAATTTTTTAAAAAAAACATTTAATTTAATTAAAATAAATAGTATAATATTAATGTTATTTAAACAGTTTATTATTATTAACAACCACCTTATAATATTAAGTAAATAAATAAAGGCTTAAAACATTATGTCCTCAGTAAGACCTATGAACGTATCAGGCTTTGGATCAAGAAAATTGCCACGCCCCGATTTTAGTGTGATGGACAGAGATCCGTCTCCTGCTGCAGGACTCACAAGAGACTATGTTGCAGAAAAGATGTCTCCTTTAAAAACAGAAGGGACCCCAGGTCTTCTTCATAGTAACAGAACCCCTAAAAAAAGATCAGTTAGAGATCTTTTCGGAGCCGAAAAACGTGATGAAAAAATTTTACGCCTTACTCAACAAGCTCTTCTAATAGCAATTTCCGCCAAAGAAGAAGAAATTCCAATTAATCACCCAAGCGATTTGTTATTTAATCTAAATTTAACTAAAGATCCTCAAAAAATTTTAGAATATCTAAAAACTTTGGATGATAAAATCTTTGAAAATAGAAAGAGCAATAAAACTATTCCCTCCCCTTGGTATAATCCAAAAGTTTTATTCTTACTGCAACATTTTCTTTTAAATCAGAAAAAAACTAATCCGGATTTATATGACCAATTATTCAAACACTGCCAAAAAATTGCAAACTTAATAATTACCAATATGAGAAGCGATCAACAATCCGAATTTCTTCATCAAATTTTCCATAATGGCTCAATCGTAAGAGATGAATTTTTAGTTTTTGCACTGAACAAATTTTTTATGCAAATAAATGAAGCCCCTATTTTCCCGAATTATTTTGAAATTTTAACAAATGCTTATGAAAGAATAACTCAATTAAGAGATGAAATAGCCACCGAAAATCCTGACTATGCTCTTTATGATGAAACTAGAGAATATATAAAATATTTGATCCAAAACTTTACAACTGAGAGCGATGAATTTTTGTCACCGATCAGGTATTATCATACTACAGATCTTACCCATATCTTTCCTCTTTTAAAAGCCGGGCATATAGAACCCCGTCATGAAAAAAAATACCCCGGAGCATTCTTTTCAGACAGTCCCGAGTGGAGCTTTGGCGATGTAGCCATTACTCTTAACCCTGAAGAGCTGGCTATAAAAGGCTCTAAAATTACCCATATGGAAAGAAGACCTATAGAAGACAATGATGCTCTATGGATGGGATTCGACAGACCTATTAAAATAACCGTCCAAAGGATTATTTTAGGGCCTCAACTTACAAAACAGGCAAAACTGGATCCTGATTTTCTTGTCTCCATCAGAGGAAAACTGACTGAACTTGGCATGCCAACATGCCAGCTTGTCCGTTATGACATTGAAGAACTATTTAGAAATATTTGCATTGAAGTAGCTCCGAGAGTTATCCCGAGGCAAGATGCTCTTCCTCAAGATTTCGAGATCTTAAGAAGCCCGGTTAGTATAAAATCATAAATATTTAATTAAATTTTAATTATTTTTAAATTTTTTTTTTATTTAATTATGTTTTTAAAAAAATATTTTACTTGAAGATATAGAAAAAAAAACATAAAATCATTGGCAAATTCTACTATGGCAATTGTTAAAATTATTTGAGGTTATAATGTTAAATTCCCTAAAAGTAATATTAGATATACAAGAACTAGACATGAAAATGCTCCGTCTAATGAAAGTTAAAAAAGAAAGATTGAATGAATTAGAACATATCGCCTCTTTGAAAAGAGACTTGAAAGCTCAGCTTGTAGAAAAAGAAGTCGAGATCACCGACCTTAGCAAAAACATCGATGTTCAAGAATCAAAAATCCATGAGCTAAAAGATAAATTAAAAAAATTGGAAGCTAAACAGGGATCGATCAAAAAAGTTGAAGAGTTTAATGCGTTAACTCAGGAAATGAGCTCTACAGAAAGAGAAAGAGTAGCTACCGAACATTTAACTTGCGACCTTATAGACAAAAAAAATAACGAAGAAGAAATTTTAGAAAAAATTAAACAGAGCCTTTCCTCTTCAGAAGAAAGCTCAAAAGCTCTAGAAGAAGAAATTATTTCTTCTATAAAACTTATTAATAAAGAAGGAAAAGAGCTGCAAATCGGAAGAGAAAAAATTGCACTAAATGCAAATCTAGAAATTCTAAAAATCTACGAAAGACTTCTTAAAAATAAAAAAGATAGAGTTGTAGTGCCAATGGAAAACAGAACATGCAGCGGATGTCATATAGCTCTTACTGCTCAACATGAAAATTCTGTTAGAAAAGGCGAAAGATTAATATTCTGTGAACATTGCTCAAGAATTCTATACTGGTTAGAAAGAGAAGATCTAGAAGGCTCTTCTTTAACGAAAAAACGTAGAAGAAAAGCTGTTCAATCTTAAAGTTTTAAGGAAAGGCAAAGCAATCGCTTCTAATTTATTTAGAAGAGGAAAGTCCGGACATCAGTGGAAAGGATACCAGAGAAATTCTGGGGGCTGTAAGGCTACGGAAAGTGCAACAGAAAATATGCCGCTATATTTTATAGACAGGATGAAAATGTTAACTTTAGGAGTTAACCCTATTTAGAGAGATCTAAAAGGTTGTAAACCCTATCCGATGCAAGGCAAATTGAGCTAACCTTCCACAATATAGCTCAAGCTAGCCGCCAGAGAGATTTAGCAATAAATCTCCTAGAGGAATGATTGCTCTCGACAGAATCCGGCTTAAAGCCTTTCCTGTATTTTTCCTTAATCTCTTAATAATCAATACCTTACAAAAACACCCTTGTATTTTACATATCAGCTATATAAAATTACCTTCTGACATACGCCCACGGCTAAAGCCGATGGGGTTCTAGAGTTGGCTGCATCTGC
>CAYNVX010000149.1:0-3206 GCA_964400755.1 uncultured bacterium
AGTTCGTTAGTTATTGGAGGTATATTTTATCCTTCTATTGGAATAGCAGTAGTTTTAAGCTCTGCATGGTTTTTGTGTAAAGCAAATTATTACTATAAGGACCGCAACAAGGAGAGGGAGCTACTGAGGGAGCTGCCAGGTAAGGGTATAGAGCTGTCTAGAGCGGAGTCTAGAAAGTTAGGTCTAATACCTCTTAATGAATATTCCAAAAGAGAAATTATAAATAGTTCACAAGAACTATTAAAATCTACTAACAACTATGTCTATGACGAAACGCCGCTCTTGGGTGATTCCGGAATCGACAGCTGGGCCAATGTTTCAATACTAGGCCCGGTCGCTGAAGAATTACTATTCAGAGGTGGTATTCAACAAGTTTTAAAAAAATCAATAACGCTTTTATTTCCTCCCTATATTCATCTTGCTACAAAAATATCTTTAATAATTACTAGTGTTCTTTTTGGAATAGTGCATTACTATAACCCTGAGAAAAGTACTAAACAAGTATTATTTTCAGGTATAGGCGGATTTATCGAGGGTAGTTTGATGGAAAAATATGGACTTCATTCTTCGATATCAGCTCATATAACTAATAATTTAATTTATTGTTTATGGAAGATTAAAGATAAATTTCAAAAAAACATTTCTTATCAAAAAGAGATATCTAAAAGACTTTCAAATTAAAATAATTCTTATTAATTAAAACAATCATGTTTTGTAGTATGCTTTATATTAATTAGCATTAACGGATGATAATTTAATTAGGGGGTAATTATGGCTGTAAGTGAAACGAGGTTATATACAAATTTTATTGGAGCTGTTGAAGAAAATGATATTCCAGCAGTAGAAAAGGATATTGAAAAACTTGATGTAAACAATCCAAAAGATCGTCATGGCTAATCTGCTTTACATATTGCTGCTGAAAAAGGATATGAACAAATGGTTCGGATATTATTTTCCGCAGGAGCTCAAGTAGATTGCGTTGCTAATGGTTCGACTCCTTTGATTTTAGTATGTTATGGAGGAGAAAGTGAAGAAATGGTGGGCACTTTATTAAAAGCAGAAGCAGATCCAAATAAAAGATCAGAAATTTGCGCTGAAGGAACACCTTTACATATGGCTGCAGCTAGCGAAAAAGCTCGAGCTGTAGAGTTGCTATTACAACATTCAAAAATAGATACTACTCTAATAAATACTCGAGAACTTAAAGCTTCAGAATATGGCGCAAGGGCAGTACAAAAAGTATTTCGGGAATTTGAAATATAAGAAATATTAAAAGAACTAGCAGGCATAGCAGTAGAAATAGTAGAAAAAAAAGAAGCATCTCCGGCAGCTTGTTCAGTACAATAATGGGTTCATTTAATCAATTGGTCGTAGGTTTGAATCCTGCACTCGGAGTTCTAAGGCACTTAAGATGTAATTTTAGGTGCCTTTTTTATTTCTTTTTTATAAGGTTATTTTTATGAAATTCAGAGTTTAATATATGGATTTTTCATTTCTTGGGAAAATTTTTGATAAATTTACAGACCAGTTAGGTTTTACTAAAAAAAATAGTCCTAATGTGAAGCAAAAGAAAAATATAGAAAATATCTATAAATCGAATATTACTGATAATTCTACTACAGCTAATAATACTGATAATTCTAGCACTAGGATTGGTCCCGTGAATTTTAATAATTCGGTTCCCTTACCGTTAATAAGTGATCTAGCTAAAGATTTAGAAATCATACAGGAGTTTCTTATTTATAGGGTTCTATAGTGCATTCATTAGGAGAAGAGAGAGGTGTAAAGCTTTCGATGTATGAAGAAGATGGTAAAGTTTCTTATGCGGAGCGAGCTAAGCAATTTTTTTTAACCGGTAGTGCAACAATTAAAAAATGTCGTGATTTGCTTCAATCACCATTAGAATCTTCAACTAAAACATCTGTGAAAAAAAATTTAAAATTTTTGACTGATAGACAAGAAGGCCAAAAAGATACTTTAGGAAAAATGCAACAGGCTCTTATCCATGAAATGAAAGAGCTTGGAACAGAATGTAGATTATATGCAGAAAAGATTTGTAAGCTTAAAAACGAATTAGATGAATCTTTAGGAAAATAAAACTCAACCTTTATTTGTTGTATAACTCCAAAATAAAATGGATTTTTAGGGTTATTTCGTTCCTACCAGGATTAATGATTTTGCTAGCAGCATTTTTCATGTCTATTTATTCTATGTAATTGAAATTTTTTTAGGTTTATATAATTATAGCTAGTTAAAAAAAGGTTGGTGTTATGTTAGAAAAACTTTCTTATCGTGTCTTTGTGGGGCTGTTGGTAGTGGTAGTTGCTATTACATTAGTTTTACAGACTAATTATCATTCTAGCTTTAGCAAAGGCTTATTATATACGCTATACGCCTTAGTGATGGGTTTTGTTTTTACTATTTTTTTTGAGTTTGGTAGGAAGTATCTTTTTAAAAAAAAAACAAAGTCTTTGTTCAGAAGTTTTTCTACAACTATTATGCTGTGCTGTTTCCTGACAGCACCAAAAACATTCCAGTCAATAGATCAAAATAATAACTTAATAACAGAAGTGAAAAAACTGGTTCTATCTTCTACTGAAGAAACGTCTTCTCTCCCATATTCAACAGAAAAGTATGGGAGCAGTAATTTTATTTTAGAAGTAATTAGAACAAAGACACTCTTAGATAAAAAAGATTTGGGTAGATATAACGCGGAATTGGATAAAGCTTTTGCTATAATCCAGTCTAGTGACGATTTTTGTGATTCCAAAAAGATAATTGAAACTATTAAACAGCTTGAAAAAGCGTCAGTCTGTCTAGATGAAATACAAAGCCTTATAAACAGAAGAACCCGAGAATTTTCGCAAGTAGTTCAGAACACTAAGGGCAAACAGTCGATTAAAGCGGAATTTCTAGAAGGGATTAATAAAGCTCTTCCAAGAAATGAGCAATCTAATAACGAATTCTTTGACGCAACAAGAAATCTACTCAAAGCAAATATAGAGTATTATTCATTTTTGTTAGAGAAAAAATACACTTTCCACATTAAAAACCATGTTCTAATTTTCATAAGAAACGAAGACAACAGTCAATACAATAGTTATCTGCAAAACATAGGACAGCGTGGAAAAGAATTAAACGAACTTATTAAGAATCATGAAAAATTGATTGAATCTTTATAGCAATATAGGTACGTGCATTTCTAA
>CAYNVX010000150.1:0-3200 GCA_964400755.1 uncultured bacterium
GCAGATGCAGCCAACTCTAGAACCCCATCGGCTTTAGCCGTGGGCGTATGTCAGATTTTTAATATGCGTCTCTTCTCTTGACAGTGAAGAAATATATCTAATGTCCGGGAAAAGAGAGCCGACAATAAACTCATCCCTATTTTCTTTAGAACACTTTTCAAAATTATCCAGCCAATATTGAGAAAGGACAAGATGAAAGATCGGCAGTCCGCAAAAAGCGGAACTTATAGAAAAAATTAATAAAAAAAATATGGTTTTAAACATTGATATTCTTCAAAGAAAAATTTATTATAACTAAAAAAATATAACCCCGAAAAAATTATGTCAAATAATATAGCAATTACAGATAAAGAAATCATTGACTTTCACCTTAACGGCAAAATAGGTTTGGATATTCCAAAAAAACTGATAACTCAAAGGGATTTGAGCATAGCCTACACTCCTGGAGTTTCAAAGATTTGTATGGCTATTCATGAAGATCCAGACAAAATTTATTCTCTTACAGCAAAACAAAATCTAGTAGCAGTAGTAACAGATGGCACGGCTGTACTTGGCCTTGGAAATATAGGCTCAAAAGCCTCTATTCCCGTTATGGAAGGGAAATGTGTCCTATTTAAATCCTTTGCTAATGTCAATGCCTGGCCTGTCCCTTTAGAAAAGGTCTATGATAAAGATGGAAGAACAGATGTTGATCTAGTTGTAGATGCAGTAGAAAAAATTGCCTGCATGTATGGCGGAATAAATTTGGAAGATATAGCAGCGCCGGCCTGTTTTGAAATAGAAAGAAGACTGGATGAACTATTAGACATTCCTGTTTTTCATGATGATCAGTGGGGAACGGCGATTATTACTCTTGCAGCGCTAAATAACTATTCTCTTGTATCAAATAAAAAAATGGAAAATATCAAAGTTGTTATAAATGGAGCGGGAGCTGCCGGCCTTAGAATTGCCGACATGATAAAAGCTGATGGCATCAAAGACTGCACAATCTGCGATAGCAAAGGTGTATTATCTACAGATAGAACCGATCTAAACATCTATAAACAAAAGCATGCTGTTAAAACAAAAAATAAAAGCCTCGCCGATGCGATGAAAGGAGCAGATCTATTTATTGGAGTTTCTGCAGCAAAGTCAGTTACTCAAGAAATGGTAAAATCTATGAATGACTACCCTGCTATCTTTGCCATGGCCAATCCAACACCTGAAATCCTTCCGGAAGAAGTTTATGAAGCCCTAAAAGGTAAAAAATATGTTATGGCAACGGGCAGAAGCGACTATCCCAATCAAATCAATAATGTCTTAGGCTTTCCATTTATTTTTAGAGGAGCCTTGGATGTAAGAGCTTCTACAATAACCATGAATATGAAAATCGCTGCAGCAAAAGCACTAGCGGCCCTTGCTAGAGAAAAAGAGATCCCTCAAATCGTTAAGGATGTCTATAAAAGAGAGTTTGAGTTTGGAGATAAATATCTTATCCCAACTCCTTTTGATCCAAGAATAACTAATTGGGAAGCAAAAGCTGTAGCATTAGCTGCAATAAATGATAAGGTTGCAAAAATAACTGAGCTGCCTAAACACTATAAATAGAATAATTGAAAAAAAGCCTTTAGTTTCTTTAAAGAAAAAGACTAAAGGCTAATTTAGAACTGTTAATCTGATTTTCAACTTTATATATAAAGCTTTACTTCTTTAAAGCCTTAGCTTCTTCATCTGACAAAATATTATAAAAATGATTGAACTGAATGTCAGATATCTCTTTATCGAAATTATTAATTTTTTCATCCAAATAGGAATATCTAAGACCGATAAACTCAATGTTATTTTTCTTACAAAGCTCTTCAACATCTTTTAAATGAGATCCTTTATCATCAACAAAAATAAGAGATTTTGGGAAATAGTTAATCTTTTGAAAAAAAGCTAAAAGGACTTTTCCTTTATTAGAGCCGTTTGTAAAGAGAAAGCCATCCTGACAATAGACCTTATCAAAATCAGCCATAAAAAATTGATTAGAAAAAATTGAAGCCTCAGATAGATTTAATTTTACATCTTCCAACTGTTTGAATGTAGCAAAGATCATTTCAGGACCTCTAACTGTTAAACCTAGCAGCTTTATATTTTTTTGTTTAAGGTCGCTAATAACAGTTTCGGTATCATTTTCAACCAGCTTGACCTCTGTAAGATACTGAATGCCAATCCATTTTCTAAATACATTTTCAAAAGCCTCTTTTTTTGATAGACCTTCCTTAATGTAATGTTGTATAGAATGAAAAAACCATTGATCCGATCCTAACTGCTGGACGGTTTCAATAAGTGTATTGTCCAAATCAAAAACAACAAGCTCAACATCTTTTGTATAATTATGGATTTCTTTAATATTTTTTATCTCAATAATCTTAGCATTTAAAGAAAAAGAAAAAATAACAAGGAGAACTAATAATAGCTTTTTCATCGTGATTCCAGTTGTTTTGCAAAGTTTTTTAATGATTCCAATAAATATTTTTTAATTTTGTTTTGAAGAAGCCTTCTAACCAAAAAAGACATAAAGCCCTTAAAACTTACCCTACAGGAAATTATCGAGCCGTTATTAATAGGCTGTACGCTATGAGTGAAGACCAGCTTAACAAATAAAGAATACCATATAATGGTAAAGCTTTGATTTTCTTTGACCTCTGCAATACTATATTTAACCCCTTTTCCGTTTTCTGCTTTAACATAACCACTTTTGTTTAAAGCATTATCCTTATTTAAATAATTTTGAGACCATGCATCCCATATCACTTTAGACGAAACCCTAGTTTCTATACTTTCTTCAATATATTTCATTTTTCCTCACTAATAGTGAAAAAGTTTAAAAAAAACTCGATTGAAAATCAAGATTTTTGAGCTTTTATGAAAAAATGCTTTTAAGAGAATTAAAAAATTGATATAGAAAAATTAAAACCAGTTTGGAGAAGAAAGATGAAAAAGTGGTTAATCGCGCTGATCGGAGCAAACCTTGTTTTAGGATGCAACACTCAAAATGATAAAAAATTCCACGCTTCACAAGAAACTCTTAAAGAAGAAGCTGATTGTTCCCATTTAACAGTTCAAGAACAGGATTTTGCCAAACATTTAAGCCACTTACGACAAAAGCGGGAAAGCCCATGGCTTTAGTCGTGGGATGAGAGCGTCTTTTTGTCTTTACATTATACTTGTCAAAC
>CAYNVX010000151.1:0-3188 GCA_964400755.1 uncultured bacterium
TGAGTTTTCCATAAATTACGCTGAACGATAAAAAAGCAAAAGGGAAAAAGACTATAAAGGGAATTAGCTTTTTAGTAGCTTCGACAGGTGAGAGGGCAAAAAGAATTTTTTTCTGTAAAAGACGAAAAATTATATAAGCGATAGCTCCACTTAATGTTGGAGTTACAATCCAGCTAAGCCCAATAATAAACATTCTGTCCCAGTAAACAGCATGTATACCTCCTATTATTGCACCGAACCCTAGCACTGAACCAACAATTGCATGAGTTGTTGAGACAGGGAGTTTCAATAATGAGGCTAAATTAAGCCAAACAGCAGTTGCAAGAAGCGAGCCCATCATACCTAATACAAAAATCATATGATCATTGAAAATGTCTGGGTTAACAATTCCTCTTTGAATGGTCTGCGAAACTTTACCACCTAAGAAATAGGCACCACAAAATTCAAAAATTGCAGCAATTATAATTGCTTTTTTTAAGGTAATTGCTTTTGATCCAACAGAGGTGCTTATTGCATTTGAAACATCATTAGCCCCTATATTCCAAGCCATGTAAAGGCCGACTAAAATAGTTAGATATTTTAAAATAATCTCAATTTCCATTAAAACTACTTAAGCTCCAAAATCATGCGTATTCTATTTCCTAATTTTTCTGCATTATTAGAAAGGTCACCAACTTCTCTTATTATGGTTTGCCAAAGAATAAAAGTTGGATAAGGTAATTTTGTTCCATAATCGAACAGTTTTTTTAGAAGTTTATATCCTAATAAATCCAGCTCATGTTCTTTCTTAGCTAAATTATCTATCATGTCTTTAACTTTTCTAGCTTCTATACCGCCAAAAGAGGATTCTAATAAAAGGTCAAATTCTTTGATAACATCTTTAGCAATAGTGACTGTTTCAATATTTTTGATATAAAAAGGCTCAAAATCTTCTTTCATTTCATCGTAATTTTCTAAAACCCTTAATGTGCAGATCACGGAGATATCTTCTGCCTTATCGGCAAAGGTATCCTGCAGTGCTAAGATCTCTAAAAGTGCGCTACGGTCAATAGCCATAAATAGGCTTTTGGGAAGATGATTCCTAATATCATTTTTTGTAAGGTCTGCCTGATGTTCTTTTTTAGAAATATGAGTAGATATTTCTTTAACTTTTTGTAAATCCTTTGCTTCAACCGCTTTAAAAAGAGCTGCCAGGAGAGTAACACATTCTTCAACTGTTTTCATATGGGTTTGAAGAGGAGCGAAAGGAGACTTTCCAAAAAGTTTTGCTATTGTAAGCATAAAAAAACCTATATCATTTTTTCTTATGTTAAAGTTTTTTTGTATTTCTTTAAAGGCTACTTTTTAAGAATAGATTTTTTCTAGGGCTTCTCTTTCTATTTTTTTATAAGATCCTATAGGGAGTAAGCCTAAATGAAGATTTCCAATACGGATACGGGAAAGTTCTACAAGTTCAAGTTCTGCATTTTTTATTAAAATGCGAACTTCATGTTTTTTACCTTCTTTTACGGTAACTTTAAGAGTTCCTTTTCTGACTTTTACAACGTTAACGGGTTTTACCCATTTTCCTTCTATCCTGCATCCTTTTTTTATTTTTTTTAGATGCTCAGCAGTTAGAAATTCTCTTGTTTTTACCAAGTATTCTTTTTGAATATTAGAAGAGGGGTGGATAATTTTATGAACGATTTCCCCATCATTGGTAATAATTATTAAACCGGAGGTATCTTTGTCCAATCTTCCAACGGTGAATAACCTATACGAATAGTCTTTAAAAAGATCCAATATCAATTTTTGATTAGGCTTAAGCCTAGAGGTGGTACAAATATATCCGATAGGCTTATTCAAAACAAAATAGACCTTTTTCTCTTCTTTTGGCAGGATTTCATTATCAAGCCTTATTTCATCAGCTATAGGATCGACCATTAGCTGTGGTGTTAAAACAACTTTTGAATTTACCTTAACCTGACCATCGAAAATCATCTGATCTGCTTTGCGTCTTGAGCAAATACCGGCATGTGCTAATACTTTATTTAATCTTTTTAATGTCATATATCTTTAATTTCGTAAAATTGAGATATAAAATTAGCAGATTTTACCAAATATTAAAAGTTTAATAAAAATCTTGAATGAACATAAAATTTTTCATATCCTAAAATAAAAATTTAATGAGGGCATATCATGGCAAAACTAATTTTAATGAGGCATGGAGAATCGATTTGGAACAAATTAAACCTGTTTACAGGATGGGTTGATGTCCCTTTGAGTGAAAATGGGGTCAAAGAAGCTTTAGAGGGGGGGAAGAAGATAAAAGATATCCCAATTGATGTTCTGTTTACTTCTTCTTTAGTAAGAGCTCAAACAACAGCTGTTTTAGCGATGGTAGCGCATTCTTCAAAAAAATCTTTGGTGTTTCAACATCCTAGAGAAGGTAAATTAGAAGAATGGGCAGGAATTTTTAATGAGGAAACTAAAAAAAATATTATACCTGTTTTTAAATCATGGCATTTAAATGAAAGGATGTATGGGGAACTTCAAGGTATGAATAAGGATGATGCAAGAGCAAAGTTCGGAAAAGAACAGGTCCATATCTGGAGAAGAAGTTATGATATTGCTCCTCCTAATGGTGAAAGCTTAAAAGCAACAAAAGAGAGGACAACACCTTATTTTAATGAAAAGATTGTTCCTTATTTAGAAAAAAACAAGAATGTTTTTATTTCTGCTCATGGTAATTCTTTAAGGGCGATTATAAAGGATTTAGATAATCTGGATGAAAACCAGATTGTTAAGCTTGAGCTTCCTACTGGAAGTCCTATTATATATGATTATATGGGTGGAAAATATAAACGCATAAGTTCTTAATTCAGTAGAAGTTTTTAACTTGTTCATTTCAACCATTGAAAAAAAACAAGTTAAAGAACTTAAAATGATTTGCTTGCTGCTATAGCAATAATAGAGCTTGCGATGCATGATAAAAATAAAGCTGATGAAGAAGGTCTTAGACTAAGATACAAACTGTTTGAAATAATAATTGCATAAAAACTTATAGGGGCGCAACTAAAACAGTTAGAGATTTTTTCGATTGCTATGCTAGTGATTAGGCCGGCAAGAGTAATCATTAGAGGAACTATTAGATTGAGGTGGTCTGAAGTGTCAAGACCAAAAATCATAAAAGCTAAGCTAATAACCTC
>CAYNVX010000152.1:0-3138 GCA_964400755.1 uncultured bacterium
TAGTCAATTAGAGCTTTTTTTCAAGCTCCCGCCTTTAGGCGTGGAGAAATTGACCTTATTATCCTCAGTTTTACATGACTTTTTTATCTATATATAGCCTTAATTATACTAAATAGGTAGTTTAGGGTCAAATGTTTTGGCAGTCATTCAATTCTATTGCTAGTTATGTATTATAAGCTATTGATGTATAGCTTCTTATAAAAAAACAGCTTTTACTTCCTTATATCAAGAAAAGCTGGGTTAACAACAAAAAAAATATTTTTTTAAAATTTATTTTACACGAAGAGGCTTTTAGTTTATATGTAAAATTTATTGGGTTCTTCACAAGGAGGTTTTTCGGTTAGAGGTGTTATAATAAAATTAAATATGGAGAAATGAATGGCTCGAAAAACCTTTATCTTAGATACAAATGTTTTATTACACGATCCTTTCGCAATTCAGAAATTTCAAGACAATGATGTTATTATTCCACTCATTGTTTTGGAAGAGTTAGATGCACATAAACTTAGACATGATGAAATTGGTAAAAATGCTAGAGAAGTAGTTAGATATATTGATTCTTTAAAAACAAAGCATAAAGGGGATTTTAATAAAGGAATCTCTATTCCGGAAGGTCCAACAGTTAAAATCTTTTTAGATGATAAAAAAGAAAGAATTAAAGGATTCCCTCTTCCGTTAGATCGTAATACCAATAAGATACTATTTATTGCTAATATTTTTAAAAATATTGGAGAAAGAGTTATTTTTGTATCTAAAGATTTTGTCTCAAGAGTTAAAGCTGAAGCAATGTCTTTGGAAGCAGAAGATTATGAAAATTTAAAAGTTTCATTTAAGAGGATTTATAAAGGTCTAAGAACTCTAGAAGTTCCAAAGGCTGAGGTCGATACTTTTTATAAAAATGGCGAGATTGAAAAACGTGATATTGATTTTAAAGCTAATGAGTTTTGTATATTAAAAAGTGTTGAGAGATCTTCAGCAATTTGTAAATTTAATCCATATTCTAAAAAGCTAGAGAATTTAATCGATTCTAAAAGGGGTATATGGGGCATTCATCCATTAAATGTAGAGCAAAAATGTGCTATTGATCTTTTGCTCAGAGATGATATTCCATTGGTTACTCTTTTAGGCCCTGCAGGAACTGGAAAGACGTTGCTTGCCTTAGCTTGCGGCATGAGAAAGGTTTTTGATGATAACATTTACAATAGGATATTGGTTTCTCGTCCTATTATCCCTCTTGGTAAAGATATTGGATATCTACCAGGAACAAAAGAAGAAAAACTTTTCCATTGGATGCAGCCAATCTATGATAACTTAGAAGTACTTTGCCAGCTTTCAAATGGAGAGGGTAATGGCAAAGCAGCCATGGACTGGATAATGGAAAGCAATAAGATTGAAATGGAAGCTGTAACATATATAAGAGGAAGAACCCTTCCTAAAATATATATGATTATTGATGAGGCTCAAAACTTAACGCCACATGAAGTGAAAACAATTATTTCTCGAGCAGGAAAAGGAACTAAGGTGATTTTAACCGGCGATCCGACCCAGATTGATAATCCATATTTAGATCAGGACTCAAATGGACTTACATATACAGTTTCAAGATTTCAGGACAGTAAGTTATATGGGCATGTCTCCTTAGATAAGACTGAAAGATCTGAATTAGCGGCTATAGCTGCAGAAATTATGTAGGCAGAGCTTGTTTTAGTATATTTATTGATGCTAAGTGGGCCAAAGGATTATCGTTATGATTTTGGCGTGTAGTAACTTTTTCAGAAAAGTAATACATCAGCCAGGCAATTTCGTCATGTGATAGCAGAAAACTAGATTCTTTTATGAAATCAAAAGGGTCCTTTAGAAAGCTTGTTCGTTTATCATCATCCTGACAAAAATCTAAAAATAGAGCTGAAAATTCAATATTCTCGAAATATTTGTAATAATCTTGAAAAAAAATGTAATGGGAAGCAAAAAAATCAAATTCTTCTTGATATGTATTATTTAATGTCGGTGAAGGAAACCGGGGTGTTGTATAAATTTTTCTATTAATATTTTCTCTAAAACAAAGAGGATTTTTTTCAAAAGGATCATTGGTTAGACTGTGAACATTTGCCGGACAGCCTCTGCAGATTGAATATAGTTCACAGCTGTTACAGCCTTTAAAAAATTCAGCTCTTCTAAATTTTTTTAAAAGTTCGTTTCCAAGCAAGATTTCTTCAAAAGAGTCTTCAGGAAGTTTGCCCACTTTTAAAGGCATTCTTCGGCAGGCAAGACATGTTCCGTCACTCAATATGGAAGGAGGAGTCCAACCTACTAAACAACCAGAAACCACAGGAGTATTAAGCGGATTTATAGGATATAAAACATTGTTTTCAAATCTCGACAGTTTTAATAGATTAGATTTTTCAGCTAAACGAAGAGGTGAAATTTCATTTAAACGATTTTTTTCTTTTATATATTCTCCAAGAATCTTTTGAATCTCATGTTGTGAAAAATTTCTTTCTAATTTAGATCCGCATCCTACAAAACAGCCTATATCAAAACCAAAAGTATCTGTTTTTGTATTTTCGGCAACAAAACGGATGAGAGGGATTAATTCCTGGGCATTGGTAGGATATAGAGTAAACATTATATTAGTTTTAATATTATGTGCTTTTAACTCTTCTATTTTACCTATTGTTCTTTGAAAACTGCCTTTAGAGCGAAAATAATCATGCGTCTTTTCAAGACCATCCAGGCTCATTTGAAAGGATTCTATGCCAAGATCAGCAAGTAAGGATAAATTTTTATTAGATAATGTTTCAGGATTTCCCATTAAAGAGATTGTTTTATTCCGTTTTTTCAGCTCTAGTAAAAATTCATGCCAGTCCTCTCTCATTAGAGGATCGCCACCCGTTATGTAAAACTTGTGGAATTCAACATTATATTTTTTTTCAAAATTAGAAATGTTATCTAAAATGGCAATAAGATTTTTTAGAGAAAGTGTATTATTTTTCTCATCTTGATATGTTAATTCATCATACATATAACAATGTTTACAACGATTTGAACAATTGGTTGTAATATGCCATTGAATATTCAGCTTAATCATCAAATTCCTTTGGCATGGAAACCCCTGTTTTTAAACATGGGGAGGAAATG
>CAYNVX010000153.1:0-3136 GCA_964400755.1 uncultured bacterium
TCATAATAAATTTATGCAAGATTGCTTAAATTAATGCAAGGCGTTCCTTGACCCCATAGATGAATCTAGGGGATTGCGTCACGTCATTTGTTCAATTAATTTTTTTACGAAGAGGTAAAAAAAATATTCTATTATTAAAATTTGACATTTTTTTATTTTCAGATTATCAAAAAGTAAAAGAGTGTGATATGTCCCTTAATTATTTTGATGCAATAATCTACATCAATTTGACTCACAGAAAAGATAGAGAAAAGCTCTTACTTAAAGAATTAAGATATCATAAAGTCAAAAAAAACAAGATCCACCGCATATCGGCTAGATATGCCCCATTTAATGGTCATAAGGGCTGTGCATTAAGCCATATCGATGCATTAGATCTGGCAATAAAAATGAAATGGAAAAATGTACTGATCTTGGAAGATGACTGTTTTTTTCTAAAAAGAAAAAAGCTTGTTAATGCATATATAGAATATTTAACCACCGTCTTTCAAAACAACTGGGATATTCTATTTTTAGGATGCAGAGTTATTGAAGATGAAAAAACTCAATTTCCTTACATCAAAAGAGTTTTAAACTGCGTCAGGGCCCATGCTTATGCAGTAAATGGCCATTATCTAAAAACCTTAAGGAAAAACTATCTTGAAAGCTATAAAGTTATAAAAAACTGTCTATTTTATTTTCAGGCTTATGATAATGCAATAGACCAAAAATGGGAAAAGCTCCTTAAAAAAGACCGCTGCTACATTGGAGAAAATAATATTGCAGGACAAAGGACTAATTTCAGCGACATAGGAGGAAAGAAATTAAAGAAAGACTTAATTAAAAAAAAGCTCTATCTGAGATCTTTTTTTGATAAGCAATTGATAGTTTGGCATTAGAATATTTCTCTTTTAAAAGCTTATCCACCAAATCAAATATTAGTTCTTCACTATTGCATTCTTCTGACAAGTGGGCTAAATAAAGATGTTTCAGTTTGGGTGTTATTAAAGTTTGAAGCAAATTCAAGGTCTCTTCATTAGAAGAGTGACCTTGTCTTCCTAAAACTCGGTTTTTATAAACATATGAACGATTTGAGCTATGTACCATAGAAACATGATGATTAGCTTCAATATAAAGATAGTCGCAATTTTCCAGACTTTTTTTTATCAAGCTTGTTGTAAAACCAAAATCAGTACAAAAGCCCAGTTTTAATCCATTTGTTCTAATTATAAAACCTACAGGATCTAAAGTATCATGCTGAATTGAAAATGGGAAAATTCTTAAGTCATTAAATTCAAATTCTTCCGAAGTTGTGAAAATCTTGAACTTACTCATCTGTTGCAGATTGTTATATATGCCGCGGGCAGTTTCAGAATTGCAAAGTATAGGTATTTCCGTTTTTAAAGCTATCTGCTTTAAAGCTTGAATATGGTCCATATGTTCATGAGTAATCAAGATAGCGTCTATTTCAGAAATATCTACATCAATCTCATTTAATCTATTGCAAAGCTGCAGATATGAGAGACCTGCATCTATTAATATTTTAGATTCTTTTGTTCCTAAGTAAACAGAATTTCCCTTCGAGCCGGAAGCGAGCGGACAAATGCCAATCATTTTTATTCATTCTTTAAATTTAAAAATGAAGCTTAGCAAATTTCAGGAAATGAAAAAATGAAAAAAAATTAGCTAATCAAATACATTAACAATAATGAAGTTATTGACCAAATACAACAAATATCCCTTAGTTTTTTTCTAAATGATATTACTTTTTTTTGTATATTTTCTTGTTGTATTTGTTCTTGAAACAATCTATTTAGTTCATCAAATTTATTTGCTTCTTTATAATTCTTTCCAAATTTATTAACTTTTCTCAGCTTTGGATATGATGAAATTATATATTTAATCAGGTTTTCATATTCATCTGCTTTAGGATCTAAATAAAACAAAACATTTTCACCTTTGGAATTACAATAACTTAAATCTTTGCCTATATAATTCAGCAGTTTTTTTAACCTCTTAATATCTTTTACTGAACTTACATCTCTAAATAATTCTTCAATATTTTCTTCATTCTTTAATAGCTGTTGTAATTCTTTAACGTTAATAAAACTCAAACATAAAAATTCTAAAATAAAACTTTTTCCAAATACAAATTTTCTAGCTCTCTTTAAATCTTCAAATAATTCATTTAATCCTGCTCCATTTTTAGTGCAATAAAATTCTTTTAAAGAATTCCAAGCTCTCATATCTAATAAACATATTAGTTCAGATGCTCTTGGATCATTGCTCTTATCACGTTCTACATGGTCGATTCCTTTATGAGAATTTCTATATGGCAAATCATTTTCTTGTAAATACTTTCGCTCAGACAAAGCTCCTCTCATAATTACTTCTTTTTCTTCTGCATTGTCATAATTCTTATCTTTCTTCTTTACTCTTTTATCCCGTCGTTTTTTACTTTCTAAATAATTTAAACAATGTCTTAATTCATGGAAAAGAACAACATCTTTAGGAACTTCAAATGTTGTACTTTTTAAAGCATCACAAAAGAATAGCTTTGATCTTACATTGAGATTTACTAGAGGACACTCATAAGATGACCTTAATATCTGAAAAGGTAAATTAATTGTTAATGTTGTTACTTTTGGGTTCATAAAATTGCCAGTTGCATCACCATCTTTAATAAATATTGTTCTTTTATACGAATGTAATTTTTGAACTAATCTAGCTCCTAAAGGATTTTGAAGCATTGTAATAAAAATATCTTTAATCCTTTTAATACCAAATTCTTTTTCTGTTCCTTTATAGTCCGATGCAAATACAAATTCGTCTCTATTTGCAACTACCTCTGCACATTGTAAAGATAATTTTTTAACACTCATTATTATTCCTTATTATTAATATGATTAATTATATACTATATAATTATTTAATTTCAATATTAACAAAGTAACTAAACAATTAATATTGTATATTAAAAATTTTGTTATTAACATTATTTAATGATTATTATCATAATAAACCATATTGTCAGCTAAAAAACTTATTATAAATGACTTAAAAATTAACTAATTTTCTAATAGCCGCTTCCAGGTCTAATCTTTAACTCCCTCAAAAAAGAGCTTTTTATAAAAAAACTTATATAATTCATTATTAA
>CAYNVX010000154.1:0-3135 GCA_964400755.1 uncultured bacterium
CATTTCCTCCCCATGTTTAAAAACAGGGGTTTCCATGCCGTCAATTTGATGAAAAAGAAGAAAAGAATTGTTGTCACAGGTATGGGAATTGTTTCATGTTTTGGTAATGATGTAGATTCTTTTTATAAGAAATTGCTGGCAGGTGAAAGCGGAGTTGTAACAATAAATGAATTCGATACCGAAGGTCTTGCTACAAGAATAGCCGGGGTTATTAGAAATTTTGATGTAGGCGACTACATGCAAAAAAAACAGGCAAGACGAGCTGACCCATTTATTCGCTATGTGATGGTAGCTGGAAAAAAAGCTTTAGAAAGTGCTAATTTAACATCTGAAGTTTTAGCTAATATTGATAAAAAAAGATGTGGTGCAGTTATTGGATCGGGAATGGGAGGAATGAAAAGCTTTTATGAAGGCAGCGCTCTAATTTTACAAAAAGAATATAAAAAATTAACACCATTTTTTATACCTTTTATTATTACGAATATGGGTGGAGCTCTCTTAGCGATCGATGTAGGGTTTGAAGGGCCGAACTATTCTATTTCTACTGCTTGTGCTACATCAAACTATTGCATTAATGCTGCAGCTCAGGAAATTGAACTGGGCAATGCTGACATTATGTTGTGCGGCGGTGCTGAAGCTCCTGTGCAGCCTATCGGCATTGCAGGATTTATTGCATCTAAAACACTATCTACAAGAAATGATGAACCGATAAAAGCATCTCGTCCTTGGGACAAAAACAGGGATGGATTTGTTATGGGTGAAGGATCAGGAGTTATAGTTTTAGAAAGTTTAGAGCATGCACTAGCTAGAAAAGCTCCAATCTATGCGGAATATCTTGGCGGGCATACCAATTGCGATGCATATCATATTACAGCTCCCAGAGAAGACGGCTCTGTTGTTTCTGAATGTATTGTCAAAGCAGTAGAAAAGTCGGGGATTTCTCTTTCGGACATCAACTACATCAATGCACACGCTACATCTACAGTCCTTGGTGATTTGTGTGAAATTAGAGCTATAAAAAAAGCTTTTGGCTCTCATACAAAAAATATTAAGATGAATGCTACGAAATCAATGACAGGTCACTGCCTTGGCGCAGCCGGCGGCGTAGAAGCAATTGCTACTATTAAGGCTATTCAAACATCAACTCTGCACCCGACGATAAATTTAGAAACTCCTGAAGAGGAATTAGGTGATATTGATCCTGTAGCTAATGTTATGCAGGAGCATAGAGTAACAGCGGCAATATCGAGTTCTTTTGGCTTTGGCGGGCATAATTCAGTGCTAGTCTTTGCTCCATATAGAGGCTAAAATGAAAGAGGAATGTTTCGGCGTCATACCGATAATTAAGAAAGATGGTGAATGGTATACATTTCTTATACAGCATAAAAATGGCAAGCACTGGTCCTTTCCAAAAGGACATAAGGAAGATCAAGAAACTCCACTTCAAACAGCACTTCGAGAATTAGAAGAAGAAACAGGACTTACCTTTGTAAAAATATTTCAGGACACACCAATTGTTGAAAAATATAATTTTATTAGGAATAATCAAATAATATCTAAAACTGTATATTATTTTATTATGGAAGTTACAGGAGATATAAAACTTCATCCTGAAGAGATTCTGCAAGGGGAGTGGATGATTTTTTCGAAAGCTGAAAAAAAAATAACTTATCCTCAAAGTAAAATAATTTGCAAAGATGTTTTTCAAATTATTGAAAACATAAAATAAGAACCTGGGAGGTATTATGTTTTATACTGAGGCAAAAAGAGTAGAAAACCAATATTTAAAAGATGCGATGATATGTTTTTTATCAAGTATATTATTAGCTCTTTTTGCAAGGATTTCCATACCTCTATGGTTCACGCCTGTTCCTTTGGCTACACAAAATTCAATTGCAATAATGTTAGGGCTTTTCTTAGGCGGCAGAAAAGGTTTTTATGCCACCATGGGCTTTTTATTTTATGGTATTTGCGGTCTTCCCGTATTTACTTCAGGCGGATCGGGAATATTATGGCTTATGGGTCCTACAGGCGGATATCTGATTGGATATTTGGTAGCAAGTTTTGCAGTTGGAAAGATTTCATCTCATTTGAAAAACAAAACTCCTATTAAACTTTTTTTATCAGTTTTTTCTGGCCATTTAATTATCTTATCTCTTGGCAGCTTATGGCTCGGCATCAATTATGTTGGTCTGAACAGATGTTTCCTATTAGGCTTTTTACCATTTATTTTAGGAGATATGTTTAAATCAATCATCATTGTAAAACTCTTTGATAGTTTTACAAAAAGAGAAGCTGTTCAATAATTAATTGGATAATTTTAGTTAGCCAATAATTCCTGTAGGAAAAAGATTAATATTATTTCCTGACTTATGCTCATTGCTTTGTTTGCTACAAATAGGTAATACAAGAGAATTGACAGCTCCTCATGACTAAAGCCAGGGGATTCCTAATTCATAAAGAACCGCCAGGAGGAAAAGGCTTGGTTTTCGCAAAAATCCTCATAGAGGACTTTTACGTTTTTTATAACCCATGTCCTCCGGTCTTACATTCTCTCCAAAGGCTTAACATTCCGATTGCCCCTCGGTAGATCTGTAAGTTGTAGATTTTGAACAATAAATTTGTTTATTTTTTGGTATATCTACCCACCTACAACCTCTAGTTAAAACGAAAAATATTGAATTCCAGATTTTTCTAAAATCAGCCCTTGGAATACCTCTTATAGCAGGTGGCTTCCAGTCCATAAGATTGAGAATGGTTTGCTATTGCTTATCGGAAAAGCAAATAAAAGTCTTTTTCATAGCTACCTCATTGAGAAAAGCAGATATGATATCAGATTCAAAAAATTATTAATAGTTTTATTAGGATAGGTTCATGGTAATTATTAATTAAAATTAATAATTGTGTTAATGTGTATATAATTATAACATTTAATAATAAAAAATAGATAAAGGTAAAAATATGGCAATAAATTTTTCAACAGTAAATTATCTGGCAGAGCGATATGGGGAACAAAACCCCGGAAGTTCTTTGGAAGTATTGGCTGCTAGAGAAGTAGTAAGAAACGGGCAGCAGGACGTTGATGCTAATTTACGTGATAGAATAATGAATATTTTTCATAGACTCGCTTTAGTA
>CAYNVX010000155.1:0-3127 GCA_964400755.1 uncultured bacterium
CTCTTGCGTTGAACGTCACCGTTCAAGCCCTTTCCTTTAGGGAAGGGTAGTTGACTATATTTGGTAATATATGTTTTGAACAATGTTAATTAATTCATGCATTTCATCCGGCATCCAGATATCCTGATGAGGAATTTTATGTTCTGCTATAAAAACAGCTGTTTGTATTAATAATGGACTAGGCATAGATTAAAGAGGGGTTTTATTTTTTTTATTTGGAATTTCCTGTACATATTTGGGAACAAGATAGCCTGATAGCTCTTTTCGTAGCTCCTTAACTAGCTTAAGTCCTTGAGGTATAGTAACTTCATAATGGCTAGCACCTTGAGTCCTATCTAATTGATGTAAATAGTAGGGTATAACTCCAATGGATATCAGGCCTTTATATAAATCTATAAGTGTTGAAGGAGCATCATTAATATCTTTTAATAAGACTGTTTGGCTGAAAAGAATGATATTTAATTTTTTCAATTTTTCTATTGCTTTTATGATATCTTCGTCAATCTCATTTATGTAGTTGATATGAAAAACAAAGACTTTCTGTTTTTTTATATTTTTTAAGATTTGGATGAATTGATCATCTATTCTTTCAGGATAACCAAATATGAATCTTGTATGAATGCGTATAGTTTTAATATGGGAAATATTGTCTAAAGATAAAAGAAGCTCTTCTATTTTCTGGTTACTTAAAGATAGGGGATCTCCTCCGCTTAAGATTATTTCTTCTATGAAAGGATCTTTAGAAATTTGATTTAGTTCATCTTGAAAGCTTTCTTTATAATTTTTATTTAAATGCCTTCTAAAACAAAACCTGCAATTCATAGCGCAGCTATTTGAACAAAGAAGCAAGGCTCTATTTTTATATTTCTTTATTAGTTTTCCTTTTTGATATTTAGCTTCGCATAAAGGATCTTCTGAAAAAAAAGGTTTTTCATGATTTTCTTCGATTTGCGGGACAAATTGTCTGAAAATAGGATCTTTCAAATCATTCTTTTTAATCTTTTGAGCTAATCTAAAGGGGATTAATAGAGGAAAGGAACTTTTATTGAGAATGGAGTCTCTATCGAATATTTCTAGAAAATCCAATAGATCATTTAAATTGGTAAAACTTTTTTTAAGAAAATCTTTCATGCAGAAATATTAAGAAAGATTAAGCTTTAAATCAAATACACTCTTTTTTTAAAGATTTTAAAAGAGGTTTTATAGGGTTTTTAGCGGGGACTCTTTCGATATCAGCGCCAAGTGATGTAAGCTTATCAACAATTTTCTCATAGCCTCTATCTAGAAAATAGGCTCCTTCGATGGTTGTTGAGTCTTTTACAAGAAGTCCTGCCATAACATAGGCAAAACCGGCTCTTAGATCGGGTATTGAAATTTTAGCGGAGTTTAATACTGAAGGGCCTTTAACAACTAGGCTATGATGGTGGCTGAGGGATTTAAAGCGGCAGTTGCCTCCTCCTAAACATTGAGTGAAAAGTTCAATGTCAGCTCCCATTTCTTTTAATGTTTTGGCATAGCCAAAGCGGTTTTCATAAACTGTTTCATGAATAATTGATGTGCCGGTGCATTGTGTTAACATTACTACGAAGGGCTGCTGCCAATCTGTCATAAACCCGGGATGGACATCCGTTTCTATATGAAGTCCTCCTTTTAGTTTGCCGGTATAGAAAAACTCAATTCCATTATTTTTAACGTTGAATCCGGCACCGACTTCTCTGATCTTATTTAAGAATGTAATTAAATTAAAATGTTGAGCTCCTTCTATAAAGACTTTGCCTTTTGTAGCAATCGCTGCTAAGGCATAAGAGATAACTTCATTGCGATCTGTTATTACATAATGTTCAACTTCATTGAATGAGTTTGTCTCTTCAATTAAAATAGTTCTGTCAGCTTCGATGGTAATATTTGCTCCAAGCTTTTGCAAAAATAGTATTAAGTCGATAATTTCAGGTTCTATTGCAGCATTTTTAATAACTGTTTTGCCTTTTGCTCTTACTGCGGTAAGAATAGTATTTTCTGTAGCTCCAACAGAAGGGTAGGGAAGGTTGATTAGCGCTCCTGTCAATCCATTATGTGCATGGGCAAAATAAGCCCCTTCTTTTTTCATTTGACGATATTCAATCGTAGCGCCTAATTTTTGAAGAGCTTCTATATGAAAATTTAATGGTCGGTTGCCTAAATCATCTCCGCCAACTGTTGGGACGATAATATCCTCTCTTGTTCTTCCTAGAAGTCCTCCAATCATTAAGATAGGAATCCTATTGGATCCGGAAAAACGCTGAGGGATATATGAGTTATTTAATTCTTTGGTAATAACTTCCATTATCCTTTTTTCTTTGTCCCAAGCTACTTCCATTCCAATCTGTTTACAAAGCTCGACAGTAATTTCAACATCACCAATATTTGGAACATTATAAAAAATGCATTTTTTATCAGATAATAAAGAGGCAACTAAAAGTTTTGTCATGGCATTTTTTGCACCAGCAGCTCTAATTGAGCCTTTAAGTGAAGTTCCGCCCTTAATTCTTAGCTTATCTGTATGCATAAAAACACCTGCTCATAGTTTATCTGTAACACTAGAGTAAATATTAGTAGATATTTTATTTTGACGTTAGGATTTTTTAAAAATTTTCTCCAAAAAATATTTTAGGATATTTTAAAGCGATTTCATATCTTCGTTTTATGATTTCAGATCAAAGATAATTATTTATTTTAAAAAATATTATTTATTATTTTTATTGATTAAATAAAAATTTGGGCAAAAATTTTAACTCATGAGCTTTAAAAATTTGAAGGATGATTTTTAAAAATACTTCTTCACAATCCAAAGGGATAAAGATGATAACCTTTTCCTTTAAGAAAAATAATGAACTTTTTGCGTCTCTAAAAAAAGAGCTCAGCGTAACTTTTTTTATTTCTCCAAAACGGCTGCCGACAGGCCTTATAACAATTTTAATGCAAAGAGCTTTTAGAGAAGGGTTATAAAAAATTCTAGCGTTATTATTAAAAAAAAATGAGTAATAATGGGCAGGATCTGAAGGAATCGTGAACTCATCGCTCAAAGGAGCATTAAATCTATTAGTATTTCCTGAAACTGCCGTCATCAAATTCCTTTGGCATGGAAACC
>CAYNVX010000156.1:0-3087 GCA_964400755.1 uncultured bacterium
TGTAATAAGAAAGGATATCTATGACGAAAATAATGAGTTTCTTTATTCATTAAATTACAAATATGATGAGAGAAACAATCTTATTGAAGAAACTGATGCTCTAAACAGAAAAGCGCAACATCAATATGATCTGAATAACAATCTAATAGCGAAAAAGTCATTTAATCAAAAAGAGTTTGAAAAGATCTATTACGATTGTCTCAATCGTCCTATAAAAAATGAGATTTATTCTAAAGAAACTAATCAAAATTATATTTCTGAAATGAAATATGATAGAAAAAATAATTTAATATCAAAAACTGATCCTCAATCAAGAGAGACAAAGTTTATCTATGATGGATATAATAATCTTATAGAAGAAAAAAGACCGGCATATATAAATGAAGACAAAAGAGAGCTATCTTCATCTGTTAAATATCAATATGATGATGCTAATAGAAAAATAGCAGCTATTGATGCTATGGGCAATATTACAAAATTTTCTTATAATATTTATAACGATCCTGTTTTGATAGAATATCCCGATCATTCTCAAGAGAAATTCATATATAATTTAGATGGGACCTTAAAAAAATATATTGATCAAGAGGGCATTATAACTCTTTTTCAATATGATTTTTTAAAAAGGGAAATATCTAAAAAGATAATTGATTTAGATGGCTCTTTACTTAAAGAAGAAAGCTTTGAATATAGCCTCTTTGATTGTCTTCAAAAAATAGATAATCAAAAAAATATAACCGGATATGAGTATGATTATTCCGGAAAGAAAATAAAAGAAGAGTTTTTTGGGGATGATAAGATTTTATCGACACAATATTTTTATGATTCTCGCCAAAGAAACAATAAAACAATTTATTGTAACAAGCAAGTTGCCATATACGAGTATGACGCAGCTAATAGGATAATAGAAGAGAGAGAAGAAGATGCTAATGGTAATCTTCATTACAAAAAAAACTATAAATATGATGATGAGGACAATCAAACAGAGATTATTTCTTACATAGATAATAAAGAGAGCCGATATAAGTTCAGCTATGATTCTTTTAAGAGGCTTTTAATTAAAGAAGATCCTCTGCAGCATAAGATCAAATATATTTATAACGATTTTTATCTTAATGAAAATAATAAACAAGTTCTGCAGGAAATAGAAATAAATGAAGCGGGGCAAAAAACAGTAAAGACATATGATGGACAAGAGCGGCTTTATAAAACCGAGAAATTTAATTCCTTTGGGGGAAAATATTTTCAGGAAGAAAAATATTATGATCCCAATGGCACTATAATATATCAGATAAATTATAATTCATTGGAAGATTTTCCTAAAAAAATTGAAACTTTTTGGCAATATGATTCAATGAGCCGTCTAGTAAAAGTAATTCAAAAAAATGAGGATAAGGATTGCTCTGAGACAAATTTTACCTATACAAAAAAAGGAAAACTTTTTCAGACCATAAAGCCCGATTCGGTTATTTTAGAAAATAAATATGATTCTTTAGGTAATAAAACTTCTCTTAGTTCTTCCGACGGTTCCATAAATTATCGCTATCAATATGATAAACTTGACCGTTTGGTAGAAATAGAAGATCAAATAACAAATGAAAAAACTTTACGGACATTGGATAGTGTAGGCAATCTTTTAAAAGAAAAGCTTTCAAATGATATTGTTCTTAAATATGAATATGACGAGCTCAATAACAAAACAAAAATAATTTATCCGAATGACTCTTCTGCGGAATATGAATATGATCTTTTGAACTTAAAAAAAATTATTAGAAAAGATGAAGAAGGAAAAGTTTTATATGAGCATGAATATTTAGAATATGATCTCTCTCATAATCTTTTAAAAGAAAAGCTGATGGGGGATTTAGGAAACACTACCTATAAATTAGATCTAATGGGGCGGCTTTATCATTTGGATACCCCTTTTGGCATGCAGAAAGTTGAAATCTATGATCCATTAGGCCGTATCAGAAATATGCAGTGGAAGATCTTTTGGGGAAGCGACAATGCCATTTATAATTATGATGATAATAATCAGATAACTCAGGAATCCGGCCTTTTTGATAATATTTACCATTATGATTATTTAAAAAACCGCATAGCTATAGAAGATCCCATCTCCAAACAAAAAGAAAATTATCAGCTAAATGATCTAAATGAAGTTCTTTCTACAGAAATTTCTTCTTATGAATATGATGAAAACGGCAATCCGTTAATCGCTCAGATCCTACGTGATAAAAAGATATTTACTTACGATGCTTTGGACAGGTTAATAGAAATAGAATCCCCCAATCTTTTTTTAATAAAATTTAAATATGACGGATTTGACAGAAGGCTTGCTAAGACAACATATCGATTTAAGAATAATGAATATAAAAAAGATAAGGTTATCTTTTTTATTTATGACCATCAAAATGAGATAGGCGCTTTAAATGAAAAAAAAGAAATATTTCAGCTCCGCATTTTAGGAGATACAAAATCTGCTGAAATAAAATCAGCCGTAGCCTTTGAGCTGGCCAATGAAATATATGCCCCTCTTTATGATATAACCGGCAATGTCAGCTCTCTTGTATCATTGAACCAGGGCTTGGTTGAATCTTATCGTTATAGCGCTTTCGGCGAGCATTTAATATGCAACTCATCCGGCAAGGTAAGACTTTCTTCCGCCTATGACAATCCATGGCTCTATTTTTCAAAAAGATTAGATGAAGAGACAGGCCTGATATATTTTGGAAGGAGATATTATGATACCAAACTTGGAAGATGGCTAACGAAAGATCCCAAAGGGTTTCAAGACGGGATGAACCTATACTGCTTTAATGGAAACAATCCTCTAATCAATAAAGATCTCTATGGTGAAAAAATAGATATAACCCAAGAGTTTCATTGGGACATGGACGATTATTATCAAGAGGCATATAGGCATGATTATCAATATGCTTGGCATCCGAGCAACTATTTTAATAATCTGGAATATTCCACTTCCCAAGAAACTTCATATGATATGACGGAGAGTTTATTTTCTAATGAAGGTATGAGTGATCTTCTGAGAAACACAGTTGATTTTATTGGCAATATGCATGTAGG
>CAYNVX010000157.1:0-2990 GCA_964400755.1 uncultured bacterium
GATCTGCTCTTCGGCAATCCTTTTCATGTTAACCGCTATTATGTATTAACTCCCAAATATGGCATTCGTACTGCATGGATAAATCAGAATTTAAAAGCAAGATACAGTCAATATATTTTAGAAGAAGGCCTTTCCCCTGCTTCTAATATGACAGGCAGAAATAATTATTGGGGAGCTGGTATCAGAGGCGGAATAGACAATGAGATCTCTTTAGGAAAAAGATTCGGTATATTTTCCAATATTGCTTTATCTCTTTTATACGGCAAATTTGATGTCTATCAAGCCTCCACTAATTCTTCAGCGAGGTTTTTATATGAAATTGACAATGATTTTTATGAAGCCATTCCAAATTTAGAGCTTGCATTAGGATTAAATTGGTCGCACTTAATAAATAAAGGACTTTTTACTATTAAAGCAGGTTATGAATGCCACTATTGGTGGTCTCAAAATAAAATGACTAAAATATTTGGATTAGTTATAGCTGCACCAAATGACCAGGTCAGCGGAAGCAATTTAGCATTAAACGGTTTTTCCATTAGATGTAATTATGATTTTTAATGATAGGTAAAATATGAAAAAAATAATAATTTTATTATTGGCCTTAACAATTCATGGCTATTCAGTCACAAAAGGACCATGTGAAAAACAATATGATGTCTGCTGTGAAGAACCCAAAGATGCATATGCATTTTCCTATGCGAAAGATTTAAATATGCCATGCACAAACAAATTTTATGCCTTTGCCGATTTTCTATATTTAAGAGGCTCGGAAGAAGGTCTTGATTATGCTATAACAAACAGAAATACCGGTGAATTTGCTACCAATTACTTGCCTTTACTAGGCGGTGAAATGCATGGATTTTCAACAGATTCGCATAATTGGGATTGGCATCCCGGGTTAAGAGTTGGCTTTGGTTCATATTTAAATAATAATTTATGGAATATTGAATTTAAATGGACCTGGTTAAAAGTTAAAAATGATGCAAGTACATCTTATAATACTCCTCCGGCACAAGGAACCTTAATTGCAATGTGGACCTCTCCTGATTATTCAGCCTATAAAACAACAGAAGCTTCTGCCAGATGGACGGCTGATATAAACATAATAGATCTTAATCTGGCTAATCCCTTTCACGTTAACCGTCATTTTGTCTTCAATCCGACATATGGGATGAAAGTTGCTTTTATTGAACAAACCTATATAGCCAGATATGGAAATGCAAGTTCTCCCGAGGATCAAGAAGAAGTAGGAACACAAAGCGAAAGAGCAAAATTTACTGCTCATAATGATTATTGGGGAGTTGGCATCAGCGGAGGATTAAGCAGCGAATGGTATTTAACCTCCCGAGTATATTTCTTCGGATATATTAATCTGGCTTTGTTATATGGAAACTTTGATGTATGGCAAAGATTTAATCCCAGCGCTCTTGGCAGCCAAAATGAACAAAGAAATAACTATTATACCATTTTGCCTAACTTTGAGCAGGCAGTCGGTTTTTGCTGGTCCCATGTAATTAATAAAACACTATTTTCAATGAAAATAAGCTATGAGTTCAGCAAATGGTTCAAACAAAATCAATTAAGACGCTACATTGGCAAAGCCTACACTACCCTCGCAGCTCCTGTAGATAAGGTGCATGGAAGAAATTTAGCCTTGAACGGCCTATCTCTTCGCTGCAGTTTTGACTTTTAATATCAGGCCCTTTTTAAAAAGGGCCTTTTCTAAAAAAATAACAAGCATCCTCTTTGGATAAAAAACTTTCGAGCAAGATTTTAATCCGGAAAAATTTTTTTATAAGGTGCTAAATCTCTTATTTTTAAACAGATAATTAAAGATAAATATAACTATTAAGAATAAAAATAGAGAAATCATGTGTACTTCCAGAATATTTAAGCTCGTTAGAGAAAATAATACCGCGGGAATTAAAACGCTGCATGTTTGAATAGAAGCGAACACACCAAAAAGTTTACCCTCTTGATAAACTCCGTGATGTTTAGAAAATAGAGAATAAAAAGAAGAAACAGTCATTCCTAACCCGATGCTATATAAAAAATAAGGAAGAGAGATCAAAATCTCTTTAATAGGAATCAATATAACAATGATAGCTAAACAACTTGCTATAAGTATTAAATAGATGCCAATTAGAATATTTCTTTTTTCATTTTTAAAAGATAACATTTGCATTACTAGTCCGAAAATATATCCAGATCCAAAATAAATGGTGTATTGAGAAAAAAGTTTGCCTGCATCTATTGTATCATGAAAAATGTCTATTAAATAATAGCTGACCTCCAACAAGAAAAAAGCAATAATTCCAATTCTAATCTCAGGTTTTTTAAAAAAATTAAAAATATCCTTAATTTCGGATTTGATATGAAAATTAAAAGTTCTTTTACTTAAATCTCTCGGATCTTCGAAATAAATATATGAAAGCAGAAAACTGACAAAAGAAGCAATGACAGCAAAATAGACAACATTAATCGGCTTTATACTTAATAAAGAGATGGCCACTAAAATCCAGGCTAAGGTCTGAGATATAAATGAAGCTGCAATAACAATTCTTCTGTTTTTAGTTTTAAAAATATCTAAAAGAGCAGCTCTGGATATTACATCGACATTCCCAAAAACTGCATATAGGACTATACCAATCAACAGCAAATTTTGAGAGAGCGTTAAAGATAATAAAAGAAAAATATTTGCAATAGTTATTAATAGAAAAGCAAAAAGCAGGCTTTTTTTTCTACAATGGTTATCTGAAAATCCTCCCTGCAGAGGAGCGGATATAAATTGTAAAAGCCAAAAAACTACTAATAAATATATTCCATCCTTTCCAAGCAGCATCGGTATAATTATTGCAAATGCCGCATCAGCAATTTCAGATGAAAAAATAAAGACAAACGGCCACATGTTAATATCTCTTTAAATCTTTTATATATTTATATTATTAATATTAGGCAATTGAACCTCCCCATTGATAAATATAGGGGAT
>CAYNVX010000158.1:0-2887 GCA_964400755.1 uncultured bacterium
GGAATATGTCCATGCTGTAGTTAGCTGTTATAGAGAAGCTATAAATTCTGTTTTAGAAAAGAGCTATACAAAAGAAAAGATAGAGAATTGGAAAAAAGAGCTAAAAAAAGTCTATAACAGAGATTTTTGGCATGGCGGATATTATCTTGGCAACAAGCTTGGAGAATGGAGTGGAAAATATGGTTCACATGCTACAACAAAAAAAACCTATATAGGCAAATGCACCAACTATTTTTCTAAAACAAATATTGGAGAATTTTTAATACATTCCGATAAAATTCAAGTTGGTGATGAAATCATAATTACAGGACCATCAACAGGACTTATACAAATTAAAGTATCTTCTCTACAAACACATACTAATAATAATATTGCTCAAAAAGGCGATTTGGTAACTATAGCTTTAGAAAGAAAGATTAGAAAAAATGACAAATTATATCTGGTAGAAAAAGCATGACCCTTAAAGATTTTAGAGATGAAATAGATAAAATAGATGATAAGATCATCTCTCTTTTAGAAAAGCGTTTTGAAATAATAAACAAGATCAAGAAGCTAAAAAAAGAGATGAACTTAGAAATTGCAGATATTAAAAGAGAAGAAGAAATTTTACAGAAAACAAAATTCTTTTATATAAAAGAAATTTATAAATCTATTTTAGAAAATTCTAAAAAATCTCAGGCAGAATGACCTTCATTTTCTTTTAAAAATTCTTTAATTGTTTTTAAAGCCTCTTCAAAATATCTTCCTGTCAAAGTATGAGAACCTTCTTTGATTCTTTTTGCTTTAATCTTTGGAATTTTTTTAACAAAGACCTCAAATGAAGCTGGATTGATAATTCTATCTTTCTGTCCGATAATAATAAGGCTATTTGCTTTAATCTTTGGAAGAACCTTATCCAATGGAGTAGAAGATAGAAGTTCATTAAAAATTTTTTTATAAAAAGGATAATCCCTCATCATCTTTTTTAAGACATGATTTTTAAAAAAGATGTTTAAGTTATAAGGTTTTCCTGCAAAATAGACAGCTGCTTCATCAAACTCGGTCAAACTATTTGGAAATAAAATGTTTTTTCCTTTTTTCAGCATGTTCTGCAATTCGCTTTTCTCTTCTAAGTCTATTCCCATAGGATTTAGCATAGTAAGAGAAATAACTTTTCCGGGACAATCTTTACTATAAACAGCAGCAACCCCACCGCCCATAGAGGTACCGATAATATGAAATTTTTCCAAACTTTTCAGATCAACAAATTTTTGAAGGTTTTTAGCAAGACCGTCAATTTTATAAGACTGTCCCTCTGGTCTGGAAGAGCCTCCATGGCCAGGAAGGTCAACAGCAACTATATGATATTTTTTTGAAAGATCCCTGCAATATGGGATCCAATAATTTTTTGAACCAAAAAAACCGTGAACAAGTAATATAGTCTCTCCCTCTCCGCCTTCAACATATTCAAAATAATCTTTTCCATACTCAATTTTTTTAACAGTCATGTTAGCATCCTTAAATGCTTTACTGACATAGTTTTGCTCTAAATAATATGGAAGGTAGTGATATACTCCTAAAATTAACATTATAGAAGCTATAGTAATAAATATTTTTTTATTTTTCACGATTTCTCCTATTCACAAATAGCTAGTATAGTAATATAATCAATCAATAAAAAAAATAGAACCATAAAATGGAAAGTCCTAGGTATTGCAGTTTTAATAAATATTTACAGAAAACTTTTAACTGCAGGGTATATAAAGTCTCTATAGATGCAGGTTTTACCTGTCCAAACAGGGATGGGACAAAAGATACAAAAGGCTGTATTTTTTGCGATGAGAAAGGCTCCTCATCACAGACACATGAAGAAAACACCCCTTTAAAAGAACAGATCATAAAAAACATTAACGTTAGAAAGACCAGATATAAAGCAAAAAAATTTATTGTATACTTCCAATCTTTTACAAATACCTATGCCCCCATCTGTCATTTAAAAAATCTCTATTTTGAAGCTATAAAAACCCATCCTGACATAATAGGCCTTGCCATATCTACAAGAGCAGACTCTGTAGATGAAGAAAAAATAAAACTAATAGCATCTTATAAAAAATACCTTCCTTACGTTTCAATTGAATTTGGCATGCAGTCTATGCATAACAAGACATTAAAAAAGATAAATAGACAAGAGAGCCACGAAGACTTTTTAAAAGCTATTGAACTGACAAAGAAATATGATTTAGATTCCTGCGCCCATGTGATTATCGGCCTTCCCGACGAAACAAGAGAAGAGATGCTTCAAACAGCCGACTGTTTGGCAAGATTAAAAGTTAACGGTGTTAAAATACACCTTCTTTTAGCAATGACAAATACAGAGCTTGCCAAACTCTATGAAGAAGGAAAATGGAACCCTCTATCAAAAGATGAATATATTTCTTTAGTAGCAGACTTTTTAGAGAGAGTGCATTCCAACTGCATAATACATAGAACATCAGGTAACGGCTATCCAAAAGATATTGTTGCTCCTCAATGGATTTATGAGGATAAAACCGAGATCATGCAAGCGATAAATAATGAAATGATCAGAAGAAAAACACATCAAGGGTGCTTTTGCAAGTACCCTTAAATTATTTAAAGAATGAATTTTGACTTATTGTCGTTGGATCATCTGTCCAATAAAAGACCTTGACTATTTTTTTTTAGCAATTGTTAAAATTAAATGCCATAGTTTGGGTCCGTCAGAGGAACCAAATCATTAACTGCATTGAAGATATATTGATAACTTTGATTTTGAGGATAAGCTTTTACTAACCTTTTAGCCAATCTTCTAGCTTTTTTTACTTCCCAGGATTCGATCAGCCTTTTCACTTGAGCATATGCTCTTTCGGGCGTCTTATATTCTCTTCTA
>CAYNVX010000159.1:0-2881 GCA_964400755.1 uncultured bacterium
TATCTCTTGATTTTTCATTCCCAAAGCTTTTAATTCTCTAATCTTCGGAGCTAACTTTTTATATAGGGGTTCTTTTTGCTCTATAGCAATCTTAATCCTTACCTGAATCAACGACATGGTACGAATTGGTATCCACTTCGTCCGTAATCTATTTAATCTAAGTTATTTAAACACATCGATTTTGGGTTCAAAATGGTGAATTTTATAGTAATATTGATTAAAATTAACTGTTATAGGGTCAATATCGTTAAAAAAAGGGAATTATATTAATCATTTCACGGTTTTGTTGACAAAACCGTTATATGATGATATAATCAGCTTATATTAAAATTAGGGTGCTTTATGGTTAAAGTCTTAAGTATTTATAAAAAAGTTGATGTTCTTCGAGCGAGATATTATAAGGCTGCTCTTAATAAGGAGCAGTTATTGAAAATAATTGCTGAGTCTGAAATTTCTGAACATGTTTTTAATTCTAATGCTATAGAAAACAGTACTTTAACTTTAGAGGAAACAGATAGAATTTTGCATGAAATTAACTGTGATAGATTTATTTCTGCAAGAGAAATGTTTGAAGCAAAGAACTTAGCGAGAATAGTTTCTTATATTGATAAAAAAGCTAAAGAAGAAGAACTGAATATTAATCTATTACTTTTTTTACATAAAATTTTACTTTCTAATATTAATGATGATATAGCAGGAAGATTTAGAAAGGATAATGAATTTGTACGTGTGGGAAGTCACATTGCTCCTAATCCAAAAGAAGTAATAAAGCGTCTAGAAGATATGTTTGTAGAATATAATTCAACACCATCTGAAAATATCATAAAACGTTTAGCCAAATTACATCTTGTTTTTGAGTATATTCATCCTTTTTGTGATGGTAACGGTCGTATTGGAAGAGTGATTAGTAATTATTTGCTTATTAGAGAAGGATATGTGCCAATTAATATTAAATTCATTGATAGAGAGGATTATTATCAAGCTTTTAGAGAATTTGATTGGGATAAAAAAACTCATATTATGGAAAAAATTATTGGAAAAGCCCTTACCAATAGTTATCACAAGAGATTATCATATTTGGAAGATAGTGAAATTGTTTTACTTTCTGATTATGCAAAAAGGAAAAAACTTTCTTATCCAAATTTGATTAATAAGGCTAAAAGACAAACAATTGAGGCTTTTTTAGAAAAAGGAGAGTGGAAAATTGCGCTTTCTTAGAAGTCTTCATTATTGATAATCGATTATAGGAGCAATAACTATTCATTTTTTAAACTTTTGGAGTTTTTTATAATTTTAATCTTAACTTGTATAGTTGATAAAGTGCGAATTGTTACCCACTTCATCCTAATTATCTTATTTTTTTATCAATATAAGATTCTAATTATCTAAACTATATCTTCTCCACAAGATGTTTCTCTCTCTTCCTCTTCTTGCGGTGGAGTGATTAGGATATATGGAGCTCTTGATGAATTAAAAAAAGAAGGAATGTGCACATAATCTTTTTTTAATGCTTCTTTTGCTTGCTTGATAGTACCTATGCAATATATGCAGAAACACCCCCAAAAAACAGAACTTATAACAGAGCCCATTACCAGTTCAGCTTCATAGGATTTGTAATCGTTATACTTGTCGTAAGAATTAGTCATTATGTGAAAGAGACTGTCGACGACAAAAGCTAGTGAAATTCCTTGTCCAAGAATCAAAGAACATATAGTTGATTTTTCGGACCAGGTATATTCACAAATTTTTCTGCAAAGCATAATTTTTAAATTTTTTTTTGTAAAAAAATAAAAGAGATAAGTTTTAATAACAAGAATAATTAATTTTAAATCAATTTTTGGAAGGCAATTAAATGTATGTCTTCTTCTATGAATTTTCTTTTAGTGGCGAAGGTCAGTTCTTTTTGAAGCATGCTGTTGCAAACTTCTAAGCCTTCATTAGAAAAAAACTTCAATACTTTAGTTAAGATATTTTCGATATGAGAGCAGTCATTGAAAAAGCTCTTTAATCCATGATTACAGATGAAAAACATGTCGCCTGGTTCAAGGGCGCAATTAAATGAGTTATTTAGGTAAGAAATTTTATTTTCGCTGTTTGACCATACAAAAGGGAATAAAAACTTGTTTGAGGAGAATTCAAGTCTATTTGATTTTTTATTGATTTGAAGTTTAATAAAAGGGATGTTTTTATTTAATTTTTTATTAGGGCTGTCTTTAAACGACTTATAATTAGTTAATAGTTTGTACATGCCTTCAAAGCCACTGTCTTTTGCTTCCACGATATTAATGGAAAGAAGCTCAGCGGTCTCGTTGTCAGGAATATCCATTAAAAAACCTCTGGGCTGGTCATTAGAAAAAATGGTTATGGCATTTATTGCTATCGCGTCGCTTTGGCATTCATCTATGACTTTTTTCAGCATATGTTTTTGAAGTAGCATGGCACATTCATATTCACCATACATTCTTTCTCTAATGAGTGAATTTTCTTTTAGGCGGCTGATATTTTCATTTAGACATTCGCTCATTATATTTAAGGTGTTTGCAAGTTCTACGATTTCTTTAGGGCCTTTAACCTCAATTTTATCGCCATATTTTCCAGCTGCGATAGAGAGAGCTGAATTGTTTAATTTTTGAACGGGTCTAGAGATCTTGTTTGCAATTAAAAACAGGCTAATTATCATGAAAAAAATTATTGGAGCTAAGATAAGTAGGATGCTGTTTAAACTAAGAGGCAGGTTATTGTACGAATGATAAGAGAGTATTGAATAGATCAATAATATCCCTCCAAACATTGTAGGAAGCAAGAACAAGAGTAGCCTTGTGCGGATTTTCATCAAATTGACGGCATGGAAACCCCTGTTTTTAAACATGGGGAGGAAATG
>CAYNVX010000160.1:0-2856 GCA_964400755.1 uncultured bacterium
CTTCTTCCTATCGCATCATATGAAAATTCTATTTTCAATTGGTCACTGTTAACTGCTATTAATCGGTTAAGAGGGTCAAAGGTATAATTAAAATCGCTATTATCGCTCTTTTTAAATACAAAAAGCTAAAAATTTTAATATGGAGGATTCAAACTTTGGGCTAACATTTTGAGTTTTATTCTTTACATAAAATTATTATTCTTTCATAAGCTTTATTTCTTATTTTATTACGAGATTTAAGATGAAGAAAAAATCATTTTTTATAATTTTATTGTTCTTTTTATTTCCTTTTACATCTTTTGCAGAAGAAAATATTAATCCTTTTGAAACGGCTTCATTGTCAAGTGATCCATCTTCCATAGTTAGCGGATGTGTTAATGCAATAACCGGAGATTTTGTCTTTTCATCAGTAGATTTAATTGCAGATGGAGCAGAGCCTTTATCATTAAATCATATTTATACGAACAGATATAGAAATTCCAATTTGCATAGCGGATATTTTTTGAATGCACATTTAGGAATTATATGTGATGGGTTTAGAAATTTTATAATTACAGAGCCTTCAGGTATTCAGCTTATTTATAAGCAGCCAAAAAGAGGAAATCTCAATAGTTATGACAAAATGAAAACTGCTTTTGAGAAAGATATAACATTAGAATTAGCACCGGACTGTTTAAAGGCTCTTTCAAATATGTCTTCTCCGGAAAATAGTGGAAGAAACAATGTAAGAAAAAATCGAGTTGTTTTGAATCTGAAAAATGAATCAATTACTATTGAGTGTCCTGACGGATCTGTTAGGTATTATTTTGCTGCAAAGGGCACTTTTAAACAGATTTTAGATAAAAAGAAATCAGAAAACAAAGACTATGAAAAAAATGGATATTACCCCGACTATTTTTTTAATCAAATTAATGAAATAAACTATTTTAAGCTTATAAAAGAAAAGCTATCAAATGGTAATTGGATATATTATACATATGATGATGGAGATTATCTTGTTAGGATAAATTCATATAATCCTAATTTTTCTAAATGCTTTTCATCAATTGACATTCAGAATTATTCATGTACTACCTCTTGTAAAAAGCTGCTGCAGTTCAAAGGATCGGAAATAAAGAAAAGCAAGAATCAGGTATATGATTGGAATATTAAGAAAAAAATGAGGAAGACAAAAAGTATTGAGAAAGTTGTTGGTTTTTCAATTTCATCCAAGATCTGTCCGGAGAGTCCCAATGAGGAATATAATTATCTGCAGGAAGACGGCAAAGTAATAAGTGACTGTAAGTTTCCTGACAATAGAAAGATCCATTTGGAATATTATACTATAGGCGATCATATAGTGAATAGTTCAAGGATAAATATTCCTGATAAGGATGATCCAAGATACATGAGGGTGAAAAGCTTAAGCATTGCTATTGTAGAGAATAAAAATCCTCAGGAACTTTATAGTTTTATATATTACCCAGGGGAATATGATAAAAGAGGAGGCTATACAGAAGTATATGATTCTAACAAAAATAAGACGGTCTATAAATATTCCAAACATTTAAAGCTTGAGAGAGTAGAAAAATATAATCAGACAGGGCTTGCAATTTATGAAAATTTTGTATGGGGAAATGAAAAGAGTGAAAGATCTTCATTTTTGATGAGCAGAAGTCTCTATGACTCAAGTAACAATATGCTATATTTAAAAAATTTTAGCTATGATGGTAATGGAAATCTAACAAACGAACAATTTATTGGAAATATTTCCGGTAATAATAAATCTTCCAAAGAAGTCTATAACAAAGCTAGAAAATACTCCGGCGACGGAAGAAACCGGTTGATTCAAGAAATAGAGGATAATGGGCTAATTATTAGCTATACCTATCATAACGATACAGATAAAATTGCTTCGAAATTAGTTTCTTTTCGTGATTTTTTTAATGTTAAACAGCGTTATTTTTACAGCTATAATGAAGACAATATATTAGTAGAAGAAATTATAGATAACGGCAGTTCTATAAATAAAAATGATCTTTCTGGTGTTACGATAAAAACAAGAAAGATAATTTATCCTCGAAATGTTGATCCTATTGGTATTATAGATTTTATTGAAGAATATTATTGTGAGGGCTCTGAGCCTGAAAATTTCTTGAAGAAGGAAAAATATTACTATAATGAAAATAGAAGGGTAATTAAAAAAGATGTTTTTGGAGCAGATGGAAGATATCAGTATAGTTTACTGTACTCATATGACGATAAAGGCAACTTATTATCTGAGACCGATCAAATAGGTAGAAGAGCTGATTATAAATATGATCAGAACAATAATAAAACTTATGAAAAAGATTTTTCAGAAAAAGAAACCTTCTATAGCTATGATTTGGCAAACAGGCTTATAGAAAAGAAACTTAAAGCAAATGAAAAGGAATACATAGAAAGCAATAGATATGACTTAAGGAACAATAAAATACAAACAACAGATATTTATGGAAATAACAATTATTATGAATATGATTTTCAAGACAATCTGATAAAAGAAAAACGCCCTGAGGTCTTGGATGCTTTTGGAAATATAGCAATTCCTGAAATGCATTATTCATATGATGTATTTGGAAGGCAGATGTTGAAAACAGATGCCAATGGCAATCGGACAAAAACAGAATATAATGCACTTAATAAACCGATAGTGATTATCTATCCTGATAATAGCAGGGAAAGATTTATATATAACTTGGATGGAACTCTATTCAAGCATATCAATCAGGAAGAAACAGTTACGGAATATCAATACGACTGTTTAAAACGAGTAATTTCAAAGAAGATATATTCAAAAAATAACAATTTACTTGCTGCAGAGCTATATGAATATGA
>CAYNVX010000161.1:0-2850 GCA_964400755.1 uncultured bacterium
ATATTATTTTTAAAGTTAATGCCGATCAGAAAAGGCTTCAGGTCGCAAGGGATGTATTAATAAAAATTGCAGATCATGTAGAGTAATTTTTATTATATTCTAGTTTAATTTTATTTATTATTAAGTTAATTATAAAATACTAATAATTATGATTTTATTGTTTTAACTTGGTTTAATTATATTATTAATTCGTGTTATAATTTTAGTAAAAATAATAAGGTTTAATAATGTCAGGATATAGCACTGTTTCTCATAGAGCTTTTTTAGATCCTGAGCCTCATCTGGCATATAATCTTGCTTCTTTGCAGGGCATGGATGTCGATGGAGGTTCTCTTTCTTCTTTGGATTTAAAAAAAGTTCCAAAACATTTAGTTGAGAACGTTACTAATCTTTTTTCTCGGATAATCCAAAGAAAAGATGTTCAAAAGCAAGTTCAAAAAAGAAAAGCTGAAAATATTTCAATAAGCTTAAATCAGGGAATGCTCGGCTATCGTCTGGATTCTGGCGGATGGAGAGCTTTAGATCAAAAAGTTACCGATGAATTTTTAGCTCATGTTGAAGCTCTTCGAGATTATGCCAGAAGAAGTTCGATAACTTTAATTAAAGATAGAGATCATAATCTCTCCAGATCTGATAGAACAGTACTTTCTAGGGCCTCTCTTCATATGGATGAATCAACAAGGGAAAGAATGAAAAACTATGCAGAAACTAGTGCAGAATGGGCTTTATATGCGGCAGGCTTTTCTGATCTTAGCAATATTGTAGAAAAAACATCTAAGATTAGAGGGGAAGAAGTTAAGGTTGTTTCAGATGCTTTTTCTACTTTTTTAGGATGGGCGTTCAGCGGTGTTCAGATCGATCAGGGAATAAGAATGAAAATCAAAAGCGATGAGATAGCTGACAAGGAAGGGACAATAGAAGGAGAGACAAAAACAGCAAGGGGTTTGATGGGGCTTATTGGCTCTTGTATGTTATATTTCCCAAAAGTGGTTGATGATATTAGCGGAGCTGTTTCCGGTAAGCTTATTCTTTCAACAATACCATATGGAATTTTCAGCGCATCTTCAGCCTTTGCAACTATTAATAGCTTATATAAGGGATATTGGGGATATAAGATTAATAGGGAATTAGACAGCTATTTAGATAATAATAAACTTACAGAAAAACAGAGAGTAAAAGGAGCCCTTTTATTTTTACAGGAACAAGTTGAGCTTACTAAAGATGAAGTTGCCAAGATAATTAAAAAGATAAGAGCAAAAAATCCTAATATCAGCGATGAAGAGTTTAAAACAACATTAGAAAGAGAAAAGCAGAACAGACTAATTGTCAAAACTAAACGTTTTGAGAGAAGATCAGATGGCGCAAGTGCAAAAGAGATACAAGAAAAAGCAAAAGACATATTAAAAAAAATCGATAATAGAAAAACAGAATATGAAGGAATTAAAGAAGCTAAAGCTTTAATTGCATCTTCTAAAAAAACCATTAAAGATACAATGGTCAAGAACATTTTAAGCGCTATAGGCTATCTGTTCTTTACCTTAGGTATGCTTTTATTGGCAATTCATGGTGCATGTATTGCCGTTCTATTATTAGACGCTCTTTCTTCAGTTGTTTTTGGTGGACTATTCCTGGAATATCTCTATCAAAAGTTTATCAATAAAAAGAAAGATCAGACAATTGATAATCTAATAGAAAGCCCTGCCGTTTAACATATTTCTTTTCAAAGATAATATTTTGTTGTAAAAACAAGATGTAAACAAATAGAAATATGTATGCAGGATTTGATAGATATACAGATATATGGCTTTATTTCTTATATAAAATCTGAAAAAGGACTTTCGCAAAATACTATCTTGGCCTATTCAAAGGATATTAAGACTTTTTCTGAATTTTTAAAGAAAAAAAAGATTAAGGAATTTAAAAAAGTTAAACAAGATGAAATCATAGAATATCTTTCGATTTTGAAAACAAAGAATTATGCTTCAGCAACAATTTCCAGGATATTTGTAGCCATAAAAGTATTTTTCCGTTTTTTGAAAAAAGAGGGTATTGTCAATATCGATATCAGCAGATATTTTGATGTTCCCAAAATCTGGCAGCTGATTCCCAGCGTATTGACATATGAAGAAATTCTAAATCTATTAAACCAGCCAAAAACCGATTCTTTTATTGGAGCAAGGGATAAAGCCATTTTAGAGGTATTATATGCTACGGGAATTAGGGTTTCAGAGGCTTGCGGCTTAAGAATAAACGATATCAAGGACAACTTTATTAAAGTTGAGGGAAAAGGTAAAAAAGAAAGGATAGTACCTATTGGAAAAAAAGCATTAGAGGCTATTGACTTTTACTTGATCAACTATAGAAAAGAAGCAAAAGAAGAAAATGGATATCTCTTTGTTACAAGATCTAGTAAAAAAATAGATCGGATATCTATCTGGAATAGGGTTAAATTTTACGGAAAGGAGGCAAAAATCAGAAAGGTTATTTCTCCTCATACCTTAAGACATTCTTTTGCAACTCATTTATTAGACAATGGAGCGGATTTAAGGTTGATTCAGGAGATGTTAGGCCATGAAGATATTTCCACAACCGACCGATATACCCATATTTCACAAAGCCATTTAAAAAAGGCCTTTGATTCGTTTCATCCCAGACCCTGAGCTATATGTTAAAGAGCTTTGTCTTATTTCGATGTCATAACAATGCTTGATTTACATTCAGACCAGGATGAAGAGGGATATTCCGGTACAAATGCTTCATCAGAAATAGTTGTTTTTTCCTTATTGCAGCTAGGACTGACATACTCCCACGGCTAAAGCCGATGGGGTTCTAAGGTTTGGCTCTTTCATG
>CAYNVX010000162.1:0-2848 GCA_964400755.1 uncultured bacterium
TTTGCTTTAGCTTTTGAAAGACCATCAAAAACAACAGAAGAAGGGTCTGAGCTTTTTTGCGACTTGACAATGTCCACTCCAATTTTTTTTGCCCAGGTTTCTAATTGTTCAACAGCTGCAGCTCTATATGTATCAGCAGCGATGATTAAAACTTTTTTCTTTTGCTCTTTATAAAAATTGGCTAGCTTTGCAAGGTTTGTTGTTTTTCCAGAGCCGTTCACTCCAACTATCATTATTACATGCGGCTTTTTCAATTCTTTTTCTTCAATAACAAGCATGCTGTTCAAAAGCTCTTCTTTTATTATTTTTAAAATTTCATCAGCTGTGATCTTTGGATTGTTTTTGAAAAGCTCTTTAATTTTTTCTGTGAGTTCAACCGAAATATCTACTCCTAAATCTGATTCATAGAATAATTTTTCTAAATCTTCAAATAGGCTATCATCTATCTTTTTAGAAAAAAGAGATTTTAATTTATCTCCAATTGCAAATTTAAATTTAAAAAATGAAAGCGCTTTTTTTACTTTTGATTTGAAAAAATTGAACATTTTTAAATTTTTGGGTTGATTGAAATAGAATTCTAGCAGATATAGAAAATAAAAAGAAGGTTGAAAAATATGCTTGTTATTCCAGGTAAAATACCTATTGCCATACATCCCTTTTTTTGGGTTTTTGCAGCTATCATAGGTTGGCTGATGACTCAAAGCCTTGTGGGCATGTTTATATGGATAGGGATTATTTTAATTTCTGTATTGGTCCATGAGATGGGCCATGCAACTCTAGCTATCATTTTTAAACAGCATCCAAGAATTGAACTGGTTGCTCTTGGCGGACTAACTTCTTATGAAGGAAAAAATTTAAAATTTTCTCAGCAATTTATCATTGTGCTCTTTGGTCCACTTTTTGGTTTTTTATTAGCAGGCGTTGCGACCCTTCTTTTATGGATGAATATTTTTCATGCTCCTATTGCATTCGGGATTATTAAATCTATTCAAATAGTGAATATATTTTGGAGTATTATTAATTTGGTGCCGGTACTGCCATTAGATGGTGGGCAGCTTCTTAGGATTGCTTTAGAAAGTAAATGGGGAGTTAAAGGTTTTAAAGCCTCTTTATTTATCGGTATGCTGATTTCTGCGATATTAGCTCTCTTTTTCTTTGCTATGCAATATTTCTTAGCAGGAGCTCTCTTTTTCTTATTTGCTTTTCAGAGTTTTGATATGTTTAGAAAATCAAAAAATCTCTCTAGTTCGGACAGATCCGAAAAAAATGCAGAAAAATTAAAAAAGGCTGAAATGACTCTTCAGGCAGGGAACAAAGCTGAGGCAAAAATGATATTTGAAGAAATAAGAAATGAAACTAAAGAAGGGATATTGTTCGTTGCTGCAACCCATTATTTGGCATTGATAGATTTTGAAATGGGTGAAAAACATGAGGCCTATAATCTTTTATTATCTGTTAAAGATAAATTAGCAGAAGATGCTGTATGTCTTCTTCATAAGCTTGCTTTTGATGAAGAGGATTATGAAATAGTGACAGAACTATCTGCCTCTTGTTTTAAATTGGCCCCATCTAAAGATGTAGCCCTACGCAATGCTCGTGCCTTTGCTTTTTTAAATAAGGCAAAACCAGCCGGCGGATGGCTTCAAACAGCTAAAGAATTGGGAAGACTGAATATTGATCTGATCTTACAAGAAAAATTCTTTGATAAAGTTAAAGACGATCCAACTTTTCAACATTTTATAAAAAAATAAAAAAGGGGCTTTTCAGCCCCTGCTTTATTTTAGTTTGATTGTTATAAATCTAGTGATATTTTGCTGTTTTACTAAAAATAATATGTGTCTTCTTTTGTCGATGTCTTTCATAGCTTCGGCAAAATCTTCACTGTTGTTTATTTTCTTATGATTGATCTGTAAAATCAGCATGCCAGGTTTTAAACCTGCTTTTTCTGCAATTGATCCATATTTTACAGATGTTATCATTACACCTTCTAAATTCGGGTTATATTGCCATTTTTGAACTACATCAGGCGGAATGTCTTTCACATCTGCAACTTCAATGCCAAGCTCAATTGATTTGTTCGCTTTAAGCTGTTCTTCCGGCGATTGTGCTAGCATCACTTTAACATTCTGTCTTGTCTTGTCGCGGATAATGGTTAATGTAATTTCAAGGCCCGGCGGCATTAAAGCTATTTCATTTCTAAAACCGGTCATGTTCTTTATTGGGATCTCATTATAAGCGATGATAATATCACCCTGCTTTAGTCCTGCTTTTTCCGCTGCAGAATCTTTAGAAATTTCCGCTATTAGCACACCCTCTGTTTTGTCCAAATCAAAAGCTTCGGCCATCTCTTTATCAACGGATTGAAGAGTGACTCCCAGATATCCTCGTTTTACTATACCAGTTGATATAATCTGTTCCATTACATTTTTAGCCATATTGGATGGAATGGCAAAGCCGATTCCCATATATCCGCCGCTTTGAGAAACAATAGCTGTATTAATACCTATTACATGGCTGTCTAGATTAAGAAGAGGTCCGCCGGAATTTCCCGGATTGATAGCTGCATCTGTCTGTATAAAATCTTCCAAGTCTGTAATGCGAAGATTTTGTCGTCCTTTAGCACTTACAACACCGACGGTTAATGATGCCTGAAGTGCAAAAGGACTTCCTATTGCAATGACCCATTCTCCAATTTCTAAATTGTCAGAATTTCCAAATTCTATAAAAGGAAGATTTTTTGCATCTATTTTTATTACTGCTAAATCTGTTCTCGGATCAGAGCCAATTATTGTAGCGTCATATTCATCGCCGCTGTTTAAGATAACGATTATTTGATTGCAACTGCTCA
>CAYNVX010000163.1:0-2802 GCA_964400755.1 uncultured bacterium
AAAACTGGTTATAAACAACTATATACGAAAGAACAGCAGCTGCAACTGACAGAGGTGTTATTGCGGTATTTCTTAAGGTTACATAACCACTAATTGTAGTTTTTAGAGCTGATAATTTTGATCCCAAATCTTTCAAATGAGTTATTAGTCGATCTTTAAGAGGTGGTTTTGGCTTTAAAATTTCTATAGTTGCTTCATTAAAATTTAAATCACTATGTAAATTTATAGCCCATTTTTTTGGATTAACTACTAATGGAGCTCCCTTTCCTTTTAACAAGGTTATTATTCTTTCAGAAACTAGCAGATCTTTATAACGTTTATTTGCTGAAAAAATAACAATATGCTCTTTTTTATCTGTTTCATCTTTTATATTTTCTAGGGTATATAGTTGATATTGAAAATTTGTAGGTTCTTGAGAACCTATTTTTACAGGTATTTGACCTGTTTGTAGAGGGTTTACAACCGAAACGTATGACATAATCTTCTCCTTATGTTGTTAATTTTTAATTCTTTTGGCTAATAAAGCCTTAAAGCTATCTTTATAAAATCTTAAAAAACCATACAGATATAGCACAGGGGTGAATTAAATTAAAAATTTTTTTTATATTTTTATAATATTTTTTATTTAGTTCTTAATTTTGCATCTAGTTTGGGTTCAATTAGATGAAATGAGTGTTTAGTTAATTAAAAAGCATTATAATGTAATTAAGTTGAATTATAATTTCATTAAATATAATAATTAGTTTAGGAAGTTGCGTAGATAATTATAAAAATAATGGCAAACTCTTGAAACCAAAGACTAAAGAAAGACTAGATTTTAATATCCATGATGCCTTGGCAAACCTGTCAACTATTGCCGACATGGAGATTTCAGAATCGGCGCCTATTGGAATTGTAAGAAAGCATCGTTTAGTTATTCAGGATGAGGATTTTAGTTATAGGACGATAGATTGGATTTTGCCGGACAGCGCATCAGATGTTTTAGATCATGTCAAAGAGACTTACCTTGTAATCCTGGAGTATATTCAGGATATTTACGAAAAGGACTATATAGAATGGTCTGATGAAAAATGTAAAAAAGGCTTTCAGGCTATTATGGTTATGGCAGCGGAAGCTGCTCATAAGCTTGATGAGTATCTAGAATTGCTGCCAAAAGAGCCCCATTTAGATAAAATTATCGATTCACAAGAATATAAAGATCTCCAAAAGTTTTATAAAGAGAAAATAGAAAAGAAATTTCACGATGAATTAGAAGGGGAGAAGCCCTGGAAGACACAGTGGAAAGAAAATTCAGATGCAATTTTACTGGATATTGATAAGAGCGGGCTTAAAGATTTTGATACGGTAAAATATGATAGGGAATATGAACTTTTTTACATGAAAGACTCACAAGAAGATCCATTTTTTTCAAGTGAACTTTATAGAAATATAAAATTGGTTTGTGACTATGATGAAGAAAGAAATGCTGATATAACAGAAGATCCTCTACTACAGATACATCATTTTGTTGATAAGGATTTACAGAGATCTGCCAAGCAGATCCTCAATAATTGTCAAAATATAATTTCTGAATATTTTTCTTTGAAAATTGTGAAAAGAAAAGATAGTTTAGCCGCTTTAGTCAATGAAGCTATTTTTGCTTTGATGCTGGCTTCTAATGAAAAAAATCTTATAGATGAGCAAGGGGTAAAAAACTCATTTAAATATTTTAATGATTTTCAAAATTTTCTAAGAAATATATTGAATGATGAAAAATATCAGAAAATGTTGGCCTATCCTCATGATTATGATGATAAGGAAAGCAAGCTATTAATAGAATTAGTAAGGTCCCTTTGCAAAAATCTATTTTATAGAAAAGGCGGGGTAAAAGAGGAAATGACAGGTTATATCCATCATTTGGCGAGGCTTGGACATGAGAAATCAGAAAGGAAGTCTAAAAAAGAATCTTTTTGGGCTGAAATGTTAGAAAATGATGAAAATATCCGATATTTTTTAAGTCTATTTCCAAATGGCCCCTTATTGAAGCTATTGGATCTTATTCGCGAAGAAAAAAATGTTGGCTTTGATCCAATAATGCAAGAGAACATTCCTTCATTAATTTACACCATTGAATATGATAAAAATAAAAAAATAGAAGTTATCCGCCATCCGTCGCCGACATCTCAGGAGATAGTCTCTAAGGCTATTTTAATAGATGAGTTCCGAGGATTTATCAGAAGTTTAAAAGAGGATTTTAAACATCTGATAATTAATTTTCAGGATAGGACCTCATGGAAGGAATTTTCAAGGTGCAAAGCTATCGAAGATATGCAGTATAGAGTGGATTTTAAAAAGAAGTTAAGAGTAGTAACACTTAATAAAGACACCGACTTTTATCATCAGAGAGCTCTTTTTTTGAACTTAAACAGAGCTGACTATTTCATATCTCATTTAAAACAGCAGTTATTGTTGGAAGATTGTGGATTTTTTATATTCAAGTCTAAGGAAAACCGCGAGATAATAGAAAAGTTTATTGATAAAATGGCAGATGTGATCCATCACAATTTGTTTAATAAGAAAAACATGCTGACAAGAAAAGAAAGGATGGATTTTATTGAGATCTTCTATCAGTTTTTAATTTTAAAAATTATAGAAATGACATCTCCTGCTTCAATTAGCTTTATGAGCAAAGACAGTATAGATGTCGGTTCAATAGAAGCTGCAACTTTTTATGCATTTATTAAGTTGTTAAAAGAAGTTAAATGGGATAAAAAATCTCAAGATTTCATGTATTGGCTAGCATATTCTCCAGCATTAATGATA
>CAYNVX010000164.1:0-2759 GCA_964400755.1 uncultured bacterium
ACGATTTTAAAGACTATCTCAAACCAAATAAAGTATTAATCATTTATGGACCTAGAAGAGTTGGAAAAACAACTCTATTATCAAAATTTTTAAATCAAACCAATCTTAAATATCGTCTGGATTCGGGCGATAATATCCGCATTCAACAAGTATTGTCTTCCCAAGATTTTAAGCAAATTAAGGAATATGCTGAAGGATATGAATTAATTGCAATAGATGAGGCACAAGAAATTCCTAATATTGGAAAAGGTTTAAAAATTCTTGTTGATCAAATTCCTAATATTTTTGTTATAGCTACAGGTTCATCATCATTTCAGTTATCTCAACATGCAGGAGAACCTCTAACCGGTAGAAAAAACACTTTAACTTTATTTCCCTTAGCTCAGCTAGAATTAAAACATGAATATAATTCATTTGATTTAAAAGAAAAATTATTTGATTTTTTAATATTCGGATCTTATCCAGATGTTTTATTAGCAAAAAATAAAAATGAAAAAATTTCAATTTTAAAGGAATTGGTAAATTCTTATTTACTCAAAGATATTTTAGCACATGAAAAATTAAAAGGAGCTCAAGTTTTACTTGATTTACTCAAACTCTTAGCCTTCCAAATTGGACAACTTGTTTCAATTAGTGAATTAGCTACACAATTACATATTGATACAAAAACAACTGGAAGATATTTAGATATTCTTCAAAAAGCTTTTGTAATATACAAACTACCTGGATTTAGCAAAAATTTAAGAAAAGAAATAACAACCAAATCAAAATATTATTTTTTAGATAATGGCATAAGAAATGGAATTATTTCTCAATTTAATGATTTTAATAATCGTAATGACATGGGGCCCTTATTTGAAAATTTTGTTGTTATGGAACGCATAAAAAAACATTCTTATGAAAATTTTTATGGAGAGCATTATTTTTGGAGAACTTATGATGGACAAGAAATTGATTTTATTGAAACTATAAATAATTCAATTGCTGCATACGAATTTAAATTCTCTTCAAAAAAATAGTCCCTCCCAAAGAATGGACAAAAAATTATCCAAATAGTTCTTATCAAATTATCTCAACAGAAAATTATTTATCCTTCATTTTAGATGAAAAATAATTATTTTTGAGAATCTCTTGGAAAAGGAATCCTTTTGAAATCTTCCGCTACAACAGTATTTTTAAATACTTCTTTTGCCTCTTTTTCAAATAAGGACAAATCTTTATACCTTGCAGAAAAATGAGTTAAGATTAAAAGATCAACATTTGCCGCTTTAGCAATTTCTGCTGCCTGTCTTGCCGTCATATGCATATATTCATTAGCAAGAGCTTTCTCTTCTTCTAAAAAGGTGCTCTCACAAATTAATATTTTGGCATTTTTTGCAATATCAATAGCTTTTTGACATGGCCTTGAATCTATAACAACTGCTAGGCTATCTCCTTTTCTTACCCAGCTTACATCTTCTAGGTGAACAGTCTTATTTCCCGATTTGATATGGCCTTTTTCTAATAAAAGTCTGACATTAGGCCCTTCGATATTATATTTTTTAAGATCTTCTTTTTTAAATTTAATCTTATCCGGTTCTGTAATTCTCCATCCGATATTTTCTACTCCATGCTCTAAATAGACAGCTTCTATTTTAAAATTACCATCATTCTCAACTAAGCCCTCGCCTTTTACAGGATGCTCTTCTATGTTAATTGTCTGATGATAGATACATCCATATCGTAAATAATCGAAGTTCTTTTTAAAATTAGCTGAATAATAACACTTAACAGGATGGGCAACCTTATCCAAGTTCAATCTCATTAACATTGAGCCCACCCCTAAACAGTGATCCCCATGAAAATGTGAAATAAAAATGCGATTTACACAGGTTGGTGCAATATTGGCAAAGATAAACTGTCTTTGAGTTCCCTCACCGGGATCAAATAATAGCCCCTCTTCATTCCATCTTATAAGATAAGCCCCATGATTTCTTTTTCTAGTAGGCTGCTGTGAAGAACAGCCAAGTATAATTATGTCTCTATCGCTCACTTGTCCTCCATGCAAAGAATGGTATTCTTGCAAGAATAATACCAATTATAGCTCCGGCAATATGTGCAGAGTTTGCTATTCCGGGTGCAAAAGCATATGAAGATTTTACAGCTTGCAAAACAAATGCTAAAAACTGCAGACCGAACATAGCTAAAATGAAAAATGCTATAAAATATATTACAGGTTTTTGAAGAGGATAGCCTTCCCATGGAGCTATTTTCTGACGCATCCAGATAAATCCTGCCATGCCCATAATTACTCCTGAAAATCCTAAAAAGTATGGGCCGCCCATGAGATATTGGACAACATTGGAAAATATTCCAACGATTATCACAAGTGAAAAATATCTCAAAGCCTTTAACCTCGGCTCAATCTGTTTTCCTAAAACAACAAGCCAAAGCATATTAAATAAAATATGCAAAAGACCTCCATGTAAAAAACATGGAGTTAGAAGTCTCCAGACCTGTCCTTCTCTTATTTTCTCAAACATGGGAACATTCCAATCTATAGATTGGGATGGATTTAATAATTTTAAAAGCAAAATATCATAATACCCTTTGAACATCGGTATCTTTTCAATTTGAGCAAGTTCATCTAATGCAGTAGAAGGTGCATCCTCTAATTTTTTTTCCGAATCGATCCCATATTTCATAATAATTTCATTTAACTTGATCTGCGCTTTTGGAATATCAAATAAAAGAGTGATCTGTATCGGTGTTAGAAGCGC
>CAYNVX010000165.1:0-2624 GCA_964400755.1 uncultured bacterium
TGCTCCAATATATTTACTTCCGGCATCTATGCCCAATGTTATATCTTGAAGATAAGAGCTGGAATTATATTTAAGCTTAATTGTAAATGGAGTTAATTTGACAACTTCAGCCTTGCCTTGTTTTAAAAGCTTTTTAGCTTTTAGAGCTTTGGTCGGCATCAAGGGCCTGTTTTGATTGTTAACTACAAATACTGACATTTGTTTTTCCTTTAAAAAATTTAGGTTTTTCCGATAGCTAATAAAAAACTATCCCGGAACTTAAAAAACCGGTTATCTCCTCTTCGCCAATGTTGGAAAAGCTTTTTAAGCCGGCAGCACCGCTCCTTCTACCTCAGAGCTTTTAACCACCGGCGACAGAGCGAGGGACTTGAGGAGCATCCCAGGGTGTCGTGACCAATCCAACGTAGTCCTCGAAAGACTTAGGCTAGTCAATTAGAGCTTTTTTTCAAGCTCCCGCCTTTAGGCGTGGAGAAATTGACTAGTTTCCTGGTTGATATAAATATAATAGGCTATCTTTCAATTGTGAGGATTCTTCGCCGTTTATATTTAACACATGTTTGATTTTTCCTGAAAAAATAGGCGATTTACCTGAAAACAGATCAAAAAGCCATCTGTGTTTTGACTGCATTTCTATTACTTGATAGGATTTTTCAGGATCGATATTGGCAGCTTTTAATAAAGCAGCTAAAGTATCTTCGTATGACATGTTAGCTTCATCGATATATCCATACTCTTTTGCTTTGATGGGATCGAAAACTGCTGCTCCATATTCATTAATTAATTTTTCTTTGCTTAAATTTGGTCTTGCAGTTGTTACTATATTGACAAATCTTTCATAAATATAAACTGCTAGATTTTTAAACGATGTGTCTTCTCCTTCTTTCCATTGTCTGAAAGGGCTCATCATATCTTTATTTTTTCCTTCTGAAACGATGCGAGACTCAACGCCGATTTTTTTCATTAGTTCGGTAAAATTAAAAAACTGTCCGGCAATAACACCAACAGAACCAATAATCCCAACAGGGCTTGAATAAATTTTATCAGCAGCGGAAGCAATGTACATTCCACCTGAGGCACATAGGCCGTTAACATATGCATAAATAGGAACTTTAAACTTAGCCTTATATTCTAATAATGAACGATAGATGATGTCGCTGTCATTAACGCCGCCACCGGGAGTATTTAAATTTAGCAATATGGCTTTTACTCTATCTTTTTTGAGCAGACCTTTTCTTGATTCAATAAGCTGAGACTTTATCACTTTGCCATTCATATCGTCCATACCGATAACGCCTTCAATATTAATTTGAAGAACGACAGGAGCGGAGGGTGATACAAAAGAGTCATTTCCATTTAAGTCAGGTAGTATATTTATTATATTTTTTTGATTTGCCATCTTATCGGAAGATGAAAAAATCGAACTGAAAATAATAATAGGAATCAATGCTAAAAAAATTCCGATTGTTCCTAGTAGTGTATGAAAAAATGTTCTAATAGAAGAGATAAAGATAGATTCTTTGGATATTTCCATTATATGACCTATATTTTAGATGTTAGAATAGCTTGCCCTTGCGTTTTATGTAAACTATGCAATAATAAGATGAGAATTAGAATAAAATAGGCTGATGATGAATTTCAATAACTTTTTCTTATTTTCCAAAGATTATGTTTGGCTTTTTAATATTACCTTAGCTGTTGTTATATTATTATTTCTAAATTTAATAATTATGAAGATATTAAAAAATATAACAAAAAAATCGAAGGAAACCAATAATTGGAAATCTAAGACAGTTTTTATTTTTTATCGGCCGATGACCTTATTGATTTGGACAATTGGCATTGCTTATATCATTAATGTCGTTTTATATAATTTTAAACTTGATCCAGCAGTTCATTACATCAACATAATTCGAAATATCCTAATAGTAATTTCCATATCTTGGCTTTTATTTAGATGGAAGCGAGATTTGGAGGACATCATTTTAGCTAAATGGGAAGCTTCAATTGACAAGGCCTCGGTAGTTTTTATTAATAAGATTTTATCTATAACAATTTCTTTTATATCCCTTTTGGTTATTTTAGAAATGGTGGGTCTTAATGTAATGCCTTTAGTAGCCTTTGGCGGCATTGGCGCTGCAGCTGTCGGCTTTGCCGGAAAAGATGTGATTTCGAATTTCTTTGGAGGATTGATGTTATATATCAACCGTCCTTTTGTTCCTGGTGATTATGTTGAGTTGCCCAAACAAAATATTATTGGTATTGTGGAACATATTGGCTGGTATAATTCTTGTATAAAAGATTTTGACAAAGTCCCTATTTATATCCCTAATGCTCTTTTTTCAACTGAAATTATTCGAAATAGACAGAGAATGACACATAGAAGAATTGATGAAACTTTTGGTTTTAGATATCAGGATTTTTCAAAGCTCCAGGATATAATTAATAAAATTAGAGACTATATAAAATCTGATGAGGATGTTGATAAATCATTAACTCCTTATGTTTTTTTTAATACTATAGGTCCTTATACACTCGACGTTATTGTTAAGGTTTATGTCACTAAAACCGGCTACAATGATTTTATGGAAGCAAAGCAAAGGATAATTTTTGGGATTAATAATATT
>CAYNVX010000166.1:0-2610 GCA_964400755.1 uncultured bacterium
ATCATTTTCTCAAAGTTTTACTTCAAAATGCAAACTAAAACTTTTAATTACACCCACCGGCCTCGCTTCGATGGAAAAAAAATGGTGGAGCTGACAAAAGAGATATTAGATAAACAGGACTTGATTGTTATTATTACAAAGCATAAAGGTGTCGATTATAACCTTTTATTGAAGAGCTATAAGCCGATTATTGATCTTCAAAATGTATTTAAAGAAAAAAGAGATAATATTTATAGACTATAGGTGAGAGTTTGATATTAATAGTTGGCGCTGCCGGATTTATTGGAATAAATCTGGCCATAAGGCTTTTAAAGCAAAATTTAAAAGTTATTGGAGTTGATAATTTTCTTACAGGTTCCGAAGAGAGGTTGAAAATTATCAGTTCAAATCCAAATTTTACTTTCCATAAAGCGGATATTTCCAATAAGGATATAATTAAAAAATTAGATCAATATAAATTTGATCAGATCTATCATTTAGCCTGTCCGACAGGCGTCCCCAATTTAGAATTGCTTTCGGAAGAGATGGTCTTAGCAACCTCTCAAGGGACGGAATTTGTTTTAGAAATAGCAAAAAAAAATAGGTCTAAATTTCTATATGCTTCTTCTTCTGAAGTATATGGAGATCCTTTAATTTTTCCTCAAACAGAAGAATATACAGGCAATGTTGATCCGACATCTATCAGAAGTGTTTATGAAGAGGGGAAAAGGTTTTCTGAAACAATTACAGAGATGTTTGTTAGAAAGTATGGTTTAGATGCTAAGATTATAAGGATTTTTAATACCTATGGCCCCTATTTTTCTGAAAAAGATCAAAGGGCGATTCCTCAGTTTATTATGAGAGCTCTAAAAAATGAGCCATTACTAGTTCATGGTGATGGAAGACAGAAGAGAACTTTTTTGTATATTGAGGATCTTCTTGAGGGCTTTTTTATAGCAATGAATGATAATAATCCAGGCGCTGTTTATAATATCGGCAGCAGAAAAGAATATGAAATTATTGATGTGGCAAAACTAATTGTAAAACTTACAAACTCCTATAGTAAAATTGTTTTTGACGGCAGAGCAGAGCATGATATAAATAAAAGGATGCCCTCCGTTGAAAAGATTCAAAGTTTGGGTTGGAAGGAAAAGGTTTCCTTAGAAGAGGGAATAAAAAATATTTTAAAGGGTAATTATTAGTAGAAATAATATTATTTTTTATAAAAAATGCACTTTTTTTCACTTTTTTTAATAAAGTTGTTCACAAAAATTTCCAAAAAACATAAATACTCTTTTTTATGCATATAAAAATTAGGAGCGATTTTTGTGAGATGTCCATTTTGTAATCATGAAGAGTCCAAAGTTACGGATTCGAGAACTGCTATTGACATGATAGCCATAAAAAGAAGACGGGAATGTTTAAAGTGTACTCAGCGCTTCACTACGTTTGAGACAATAGATCTTACAGTCCAAGTAAAAAAAAGAGATGGGACATATGAAGATTTTTTACAAGACAAGCTCACCAAAGGTATTGAAGCGGCTTGCCGTCATACTAGAGTAAGTCATGATCAGGTAAAAGGATTGGCCTATCATATTTCTGCAGAGCTGATGGCGGAGCAGATAAGAGAGATAAGCGCAGAGAGGTTAGGACAGATAGTTATGCAGCATCTATCAGAGATAGATACTGTTGCATATATTCGGTTTGCCTGTGTTTATAAAAGGTTTAAGGATATTAAAGAAATTATGGAAGCAATAGATTCTGTAAAATATAAAGATGGTAGTTGTTGTGATATAGAAAAAAAAGAAGTTAATTTAATGAGGGAATAATATGGTGTTAAAAAAAACAGAAATTGAAGATTTCAAAAAAATATTGTTAGAGCTTAGGACTAAAATTGCAAATTCAATTCATGGTACTACTAAAGAAGTAAAAGAATTGGATGAGTCCAAAGGATATTCTCAACATCAGGCAGATGAAGGGACAGACGACTTTGGTAAAACAATAAATCTCGAAGTCTCAAATAAAGAATATAATATTTTAAAACAAATAGATAGAGCTCTTGAAAAAATTGAAGATGGCACATATGGCATTTGCGATATTTCCGGAAAAGAGATACCTAGAGCTAGACTAGATGCTATTCCTTATGCTACGATGACTGTTGATTCTCAGCAGAAATTAGAGAAAGGAATTATTGTAAATGATTAATAAAACTAGTAAATGGTTTAAGCTGTCTAGTTTTTTTATAATATTATTAGCAATAGATTTTATTGTTAAGTTTTATACATTTCATCATATCCCTAAAATGAGCTGGCTATATCCCATTTATCCCTATGGTGGTATAGCCGTTTTTAAAGATTTTTTAGGGATCAGTTTTTCAATTAATCATGTAGAGAATTTAGGCGCTGCCTGGGGCGTTTTTGCTAAATATACCTCTATCCTTTTTGTTCTCAGGATCATTATTGCCATAGTCTTAACTATTTATTTGATCTTTTTCAATAAAGACAAAAGAAAGGATTGGCCTTATACCTTAATCATTACAGGGGCTATAGGGAACATTATAGATTTTATTTTATATGGCAGAGTCATAGACATGTTCCATTTTAATTTTTGGGGATATTCCTACCCTCTTTT
>CAYNVX010000167.1:0-2609 GCA_964400755.1 uncultured bacterium
GGTTTACAAACAGTTTGACAGCATCAAGCAGTTTACAAGCGAATTATCAGAATTAAATAAGAAAAAATAAATCTAAAAATTACTTGAAGGTGTCAAGAAGAAAAATCTAAAAGAGCTTGAACCGCAGTGATTTTTTTGCTGTTTTTTTATCTAAAGCTAGAATTATTTGCCCATCATTGCTAAACGGCTTTCCGTCATGGCCACACCAGTTCCATCTGCGGCAAAGTTAAGTAGAGAGTTTTGTACGTCTCCAAGTTGGATGCTCATAAATCAGACAGTTTATTAACCCGATTTCTGTCTTTGTTATATTGGGTTTTGTAAACAATCTTTATAAAAAGCATCAGACTAACTATAATAGGCGCAATAATAAAACCTGTTGTATTTCCCATATTTACTTTAATCAGGCTTGATGTCCTACGGGTGGAATACAGACTTCCTATAATCAGGACCCCTGCTCCCAATTGCAGCAGGAAATATGCAAATATAAAGATGGGAAAAGAATGTGAAAAATACAGCATGATGGAACCAGCTATGCTCACGCCCAATCCAATATAAAGGACTTTCTTTAGACCTATAAGCTCTATAAGGTTGCCGACACTCAGTGATACTAAAAACAAGGCAAAAACACTTAAAGAAATAGCTGAACCGATAAAGTCCAGCCCTACTTTTAGCTCTTCTGAAATAAGCGGTATTAGAGTGCCAATGATCTGCCTGGATACAGACAGCGCAAGCACCTGTGAAAAGGCAAATACCAGTATCTGATTTTGCTTAATTCTATTAATAGTCTTATTTGCCATTATAAAAAGTATGGAGTTACCGAAAGCGTTAATCATGTCAAAATGGTGCCCAGAATATGCCTTTTATCGAAACATAAACTTATATTGTTTGGTTAATAAATAAGTCTTTTAAATTAATCATTTCCCTTAAAATCTGGTTCGAAATTTCACACCTTGGGGCAGCCAATTTTAACATGGCAAACTAATAAGTTGTTGATGTTTCATAAAAAGATGAATATTTTAAAAGTAATTTCTTAATTACTTGAATAGATGACTCCATTTTCCATCTTCTCTGAATTGGCTATAAATTGTTTCTAAATAATTCCTATTTCCCAATATACCACCAGATGAGCTCTTAATAGATTTTAATATCCTTAAAATTGATTTGGATTTTAGATCTTCTGATATATTGGAAAATCTTTTATTCAGTTCATCAAATGATTTAAAAATTAATTCCTCACAATTGTTATTTGCTTTTAATGAGTCGACATTTTTGGTTTGATATGAATATATTTTAACTAAGGCATCATGGATATCATTGTCATTAACACTTTTATCATAATAAAAATTTTTAAGGAAAAATTTTTCCAAAGACATAAAAAAAGGGATTATCGCTTCATTTTTAAAAATATCATCAGACTCTGTCTTAAAGCTGGAGCTAATTTGTTTGCTTATCTGTCGAGTAAATTGATAATCTTTTCCTCTTATTAAATATCTACATTGCGATGGGCAAGTTATTTCTTTTTGTCTTTTAGTACCGCAGCAAAGAGAGCAAATATCATTTTTAAATACTGGACAAAACCGATTGCCTTTCCTTTGGTTACAAATAATGCATTTTTTCATAATTGTTTCAGACTTACTATCTGTAGATAATCTAACATCTACGGTGTTTATCTAAAATTATGTCTTTCAAAAATATATAGCTAAATTAGCTTAGATTTGGAAGCTCTGGCAAACTCTAGTACTTTCAGCCTTTTATCCTTTCCTTAACAGGTACTTTTCAAAGAGAGGTAAAGTAAATCTGTATCTGCCTCTTCCGATCCTGAATATTAATCCTTTTTCTATAAGACTTATCATTATCTGGTTGAGGTAGTTTTTATCTATTTTTGTCTTTTCCCTTAGTTCAGAAAATCTTATTTCTGGTACCAATTTTGCCATTTCAAGTAGTATTTTCTGTTCACTATCTGAAGCTCTGTTAAATCTTCCAGAAAAGAAACTACCATCTAATTCTTTTAAAATTAAAGGATACATCTCATTGAACTCTATTAAACCTATTTTTTTCTTAGGTATATTTTGAATTAGATAATAAGGATAGAATTGAAGGAAATAGGGATATCCCTGGGTTTCTTTAACAATAGTATTTATTAACTCATCTAAAAAAATTATTTTGGATTTTTTTAAAGGCAATCTTATTGCCTTTTGAGAAGCTTCTATTGAGAGATTTTCTATATTCTTTACTGAAAACATCCTTTCAGCATAAGTTTTTGATTTAACCATATTAGGAAAAAGTGGAGGCAGCCCTGAAAGTACAAGATAATACCTTAAACCTTTTTGTTGAGCATGAGAAAAACTTTCAAGGAGTAAAGAGAGAGGAAAATTATTATCTATTTTACCATCTTCAATGAAATGGAATTCATCATATAGAAGGACTAAACCATTATATTCTGCCTTAGAAATGGATTCATAAACATCTTCTAATATAGCTTCCAGCTTGTCTCCAAGGGGTCCTTTATATTTTTGTGTTAGAATATAAATAATATCTTCTTCGGTATTATCAATATTATCTTTTTTAAAACCTATTACAGGTTTTTTCAGTCTTTTTGCAAGAGAGAC
>CAYNVX010000168.1:0-2604 GCA_964400755.1 uncultured bacterium
TCAAATATGTCCATTTCAATTCAATATTAAATAATTGATCTTTTGTATAAAAACCGAGAGCGGCCCTGATACCGGGATTCCAGTTCCAATTATGGGAGTCCGTTGAAAAGCCATGAAAATTGCCGGCTACTATATTAGTTGCTGAGGGCGTTGTGTTTGATATAGCATAGTCAAACCCTTCTTCAATGGCCTTCATATATAATAATTCACCAAAAACATAAAATTTTTTAGGACATTCCATATTTAAGTCTTTCGGATATGAAAAAGCATAAATATCATTAGGTTTTTCGCAGCATACATCGGATTGTTTGTCGCAAGGGCCTTTTGATACTGAAAAGGCATTTGCAGATATTATGCTGCAGAAAATAAGAACAAATTTTTTCATAACGCTTAATCTCCAGTATTACATATTAAATTATTATTATTTTTATCAGATAATTTTTAAAGTTTTTTTTACATTATTTAAAATTTTTAATTATCAACTCTTGAAATAATTTTTATGATAATGGATTTTTCTGATGACTGGAAAATTAAAGGAACTTCTGAAAAACTCCTAAAAAAATCTTTAATAGTGTAAAATGTTTGTTTTTCATAGGAGAAAGTCATGTCACAAATAAGTTTTCTATCTTTAACACAACAAAAAAACATTGAAATGCGAACGATTCTTAAATGAAATGAAACAAGTTATCCCTTGGGAAAAAATTACAGATTTAATCCGGCCATACTACAGCAATAATGTTTTTGGCAGAAAACCCAAATCTTTACTGATAATGCTTCGCATTCATTGTTTTCAGCAATGATATCAGCTTTCTGATCCAGGCATGGAAGAAGCTGTTTATGACCGAATTTCTTTTCAAAAATTTTTAGATCTTGATCTTTTGCAAGACAGCGTCCCTGATGAAACAATAATACTTAATTTTAGACATCTTTTGGAAAAGCATGATTTAGTTCATGAAATGTTCAAAATTATAACAGATTATTTAACTAATAAAGGTTTATTGCTCAAAGAGGGAACTATAGTTGATGCAACAATCATATCTAGTTCTACTTCTACTAAAAATAAAGAAGGTAAAAGAGATGAGGAAATGAGTTCAACCATGAAAAAATGATCAATGGTTTTTTGGCATGAAAACACATAGCTATGAATTTATCACCGCCAAAGTTCATGATAGAGAATGTTTGCCTTTACTTCTTCATGGTGAAGAATCTGCGGTATTTGGAGACAAGGCCTACGCTTCTGGCACAGACAAAAACAAAGCCAGAGAAGCAACATTTTTTGGGGAGTTTTAGATAAAGGAAAAAGAAACCGACCTCTTTCGTCAAAACAAAAAAGGCGTAATAGAACTTATTCTTCTGTTAGATTAAAAGTTGAACATATTTTTCAAATCATTAAACATCTTTGACATTATAGAAAAACGAGATATAAAGGTATTAAGAAAAACGCTTACACTGCTAGTGATGTTGCTGACTTTAGCAAATTTATTTAAAGTTAGAAGAAAATTATTGTCCTCATAGTGAAAATTGATATCTAAATAGCTTTAAAAAAAATAAAGACGGAAAGTTTATTTGAAACTTATAATTTTTTGAAAAAACGCAAAAAAAGAAAATAAAAAAGATGTCTTTTTAAAAATGTTCAAAAAAGCACATTATTCAGAGATTCCTAAACATTAATAATAGAATAAAAAAAATATTTTAATATGTTAATATTAATTAACATAAGGTATTATTCTAAGATAAAATTTTTTTTAGAAGCTGAGGTTTTATGTCAGTCATTGATTGTAATCCATTACTGCCCTTAAGTGTCCGATCTGCAGAAGTTCTATTTAATGGAGGCAGATGGGAAGATAAAGCGCTTCAGAAAGAATTTTACGGAAAAATCCAAGAAATTGTAAAACTTCAAAGCGTTTCTGCAAAGTCTGCAAGAACAAGAACTTTTGAAGTTCTTAGAACCTTGATGTGTAAAAATATCAATATATTTAGTCAACCGGATGCAGAAGGGTTAACTCTTTTGCTCAGAGCTGCGCGAGATGGAGATATTCATAGAGTTAAAATTTTGGGAGATCTTGACTCGCAGTTATTAGAAGACAGAGATCCTCAAGGTTTGACGGCTATGCATTATGCGGCATCAAGAGGGCAGCAGGATGTTATAAAGTTATTATTGGAATATAACCCAACTTCTCTTTCAATAAAGAATAATAATGGGCGTACCCCAATGCATTGTGCCGCTAGGGCGACACAAGTTGAAGCGATTAAGTTATTAAGTAGACAAGATTCTTCTTTATCCTTTATGGAGGACAACGAAGGCCGAAATCCTATGCAGGAGGCCGCTGATTATGGACAAGATAAAGCTGTAGAGGCTTTTGCTGCTATTGACGGCTCCTTAATTAAGACAAAAAACAGTCGAACTGGATATACTAGTTTACATTATGCTGCTTTACAAAAACATAAAAGCACCGTCGATCTTTTACTGCGACTAATGCCGGAATTGGCCGGCATTAAAGACAATGAAGGCAATCTGCCAAAACTTCACCAGCCTTTATCATTAAGTGAGATTTCCGCAAATTTTGTGTTAAATAGAGACATTCCTTGGGAAGATGAAATTTT
>CAYNVX010000169.1:0-2573 GCA_964400755.1 uncultured bacterium
CGATTTTAGCTTGTTTAAGTTCCTATAAACCATTTGGAGGCAGTATACCGGGAGCGCAAACTCAAGCCGGGTATTATGGAAGGGTAGTCGGAAGAAATAGCATGACAGCTATAGGTATATGGCAAATGGGGCAGGGAGCTTTTGAAATAATAACAGGAATAGGCGGCATAGCCTTATCCGGAGGAGCTGCCTTTGCTAGTGCAGGTATAGGAATTCCATTAGCTGCTGCTTCTGCAACCGTCCCTGATTTTTGGTTGAATGCTCAGCAATCTGTGGATTTGTGGTCATCGCCATCAAAAAAACACAAAATATCTTTATTAATTAGAAAGAAAAGAGGATGTATTACTTTATAGACCTTTTTAATAATATCTTGACGGGGGAAATTAAATTAAATTTCCCTTGCCCCCTCCTATCAGAGTATATTTTTGGGCTTTTTTATGTTTGTTTTTTAGACCGTATAAGACTTGATAAATTGATTGGAGAAGTGAAAATATATGCTTTACCCTTTTTTGACATTTTCAACAGACCTTTTTCATGTAAATCTTGTAAATCATGTCTAGCTGTATCATAAGCAATCCTATGACTATTTTTATGAACCTCTATAGTATAGTTTGAACCGGGATGGCGCAAGGCATGGGCTAATAAAGCTTCTTGCCTGTAATTAAAAATAGCATCTTTCCTAAGCAAAACTTCTATTTCATTTAATTCATTTACCCTACGGTTAATATGATCGTGCAGAAGTTTCATTGATTTTTGGATAACTTCAGTTTGATGAATAATAAAATAAGTAAGATCATTCTGATCTGTTTCCGTATATAGAAAAGCTTCTCCATATTGAACCGGAGCTTTAAGAATAATTTCAGATATTGAAATAAACTCAAAAAGCCAATAGCCATGACGCAGCATTAACCAATAAAATAAAGCTCGCGCCGTTCTTCCGTTTCCATCTACGAAAGGATGATCATAAGCTAACCAAAAATGAAGAATGATCGCTCGGATAGCAGGATGAATAAATTGAACAGGAGTTTTTCCATTGGCAAAATCACACATGGCTTCCAATCTTTGAGGAAGCTCATCTGCGCTTGGAGGATTATGCAAAACATCTCCGGATAAAGTTTCTTCTACAATTATAAGTTCATCAGGCCTTCGTAATCTCCCTGCAGCATCCGGTTTATCTAAAGCATGCTCAGTTATTGTTCTGTGAATTTCAAAAATTAAATCTTTAGAAAGCGGCAATTCTTTCCACTGTCTAATTTTTTGCATTGTGTGAAAATTATTCACAATCATTTGTTCGCTGTTATTCCTTGGAGCTCTTCCTGATATCAACATTTCTTTAGCAATCCTCCGAGTGGTGGCAGCCCCTTCTATTTGGCTAGAAGTAATAGCTTCCTGAATAAGGGAATGAACAAGGTATTGATCTCGTGACTGAGGATTAATAATAACTTCGGGAGCTTTTGTCATCCCTCCCGCTCCTAGATCAATTTTATGCAACTGTTCTTGCACATTATCCGTAATATTATAAACAAAAAGATCTTTCTTATCTCTATCCCATAACGGAATGGATTTAAACCCGAGAAGACGCTTTATTTTTATACCAAACCACCATTCTTCAACAGTTAAACCTTTAGGGGGGGATAAATGACGTAAAATATCCCAATGTCTATACTTTCCTTCGCCTTCAGTTTTCATTCCTTCTTTACGAATAAGATCGAATTTCTCTTTAGAAGTAAAATATATAGATTGTTTATCGCTAATATCTGGTGGTTTACGTGGCATTTTCATATTTTTTATTACCAATTTTTAATTTAATGGTAGCAAAATTAGGTATTTTAAGACAATTACCAATTTTCAATTAATTAGTAATTGCATGTTAAATACTAATAATAAATGACTTATGAATATATAAGCGATATAAAAATATAATTTTTACTACCAATTTGGTAGTTTTTGGTATAAAATTGGTAGAAACAGCAACCTTTTAAAGAAGTTGAAAAGAAAGTTAAAGTTTTAAAACCCTAGGAAATATTTTCCCAGAAATTATTATTTGGATCTACTAATAATAGAAAATCATCAATAGGATAACATAATATATTTTTTTCAACGTATTTATGTTTTCCTCTATATAAAAGGATGGGTTTAGCGTCGGGATATTCTTCTGTAAATATTTCTAATCCTTTAAAATCTTGCGGATGTATTACAGATCCGTTTTTTACTTCAATGGCCATTAAACAATTTGGTCCGGATAAAATAAAATCAACTTCAACTTGTGTGTGAGTACGCCAAAAATGTAATTGATAATTTTGCAGCTGTGCATCTACCCATGCTTTCAAATGTTGTGCAACAAGCCCTTCTAAAGCTATTCCTTCAATTTCTGTTTCTTTGTCATAGAAATTTTTAGGACGAAGTGAATAATATACACCTGAATCAAAAAAATAAAATTTAGAATGGGAAATTAAGGATCTTTTAGCTTTTTTGCGAAAAACATCCAAATGAAAAGCTAAAAGTAAATCTTCTAAAATAATTAAATAACTATCTACAGTTTTTCTAGCTATCTGAGCTTCTCTAGAAATATT
>CAYNVX010000170.1:0-2550 GCA_964400755.1 uncultured bacterium
CAAAAATAGTGAGATAAGGAATGAACAATTTTCAAATAGTGACTCTCTCTCAACTGCATATTCAATTTTGAACGTTTTACTAATTTGTTCAGGTGAGTAATCTTCTACCAGTTTTTTAACTGCTTCAAACTAGACCTCAGGCCTAATATCGATGATCGGCTTTCTCCCTCTAGAGGGAGAGAGTCCCCATGCGTGTGTATGAGCCTTTGAAGGAGAGTACTCAAACCTTGTTTTGCATCTTTTCAGTTCTCTAGCAATTGTAGTATGGGATCTATTTATTGCTGAGGCAATTTCTCTATTGGTCTTGCCTTGGTTAACCAAGGCATGGATCCTTTCTCTTTCTTCTATAGTTAATCTTGTATATTTCATGCTTATATAATCCCATAATTTTATTTATGGTGCATTAGATTCTTGAACCCAGGTCGTGATTTCAGCTTCCACTAATAAATCAATATAGAATTATCTCTGAAGGCAGACTTAATAAGATTTTATTTCTTCTAATTTTTTTGCGGTAAATTGTTCTGTTGTATCAATAGCTTCTAAAAATTCATTTAGATAAAGATTCATATTTTGCATATATTGATTATTTTGAATTCTAGCTTTTTCATCAGCAAAAATTAAAAAATTATCCATAACGGTATAAGCATGTTCTTTGCTTAATAAAAAGTTATAATAATTTGCAACTTCTTTTAATTCATTTCTTCTGGCATTTAATGCCTTAATTAGAAGAGCTTCCCCATCTTTTATATTATCCATAAATCCTTTTAACACAGCTTTTTTTTGTGCTTTGTCCATATTAGATTTTTCTATTTCCTTTGGAAAGTTATGAAGTCTATCCAACATAGCTCGTTCCATTTCATTTAAACAATTTAGAGCAATTTCCGTTTGATTTAGTGCTGTTTTTAGTTTGTCCGTATTTAGTAAAGCTTTGACTGAAGGTATAATCTTTTGTATTTTCAGTATTTCCGATCCCAATTTTTCCCAATCTTCTCTATCTAATTTATCTTTTTCTGTTTCAAGTTTTATTAAAGGATCTAATTTGCAGTATGAAGCAGATTCATTTTGATTATTATATTTTGATAAATCATCGTTAGTAGGGGGGCGAGTATATCTTTTAACAAGCTCATTTTTAATATTATGAATTAGTGTTATTTCTTTTATTTTGGGTAAAGACCGCCCCATAGTTGCTATTAAAAATACTATTGCAAAGCAACCGAGCAAATATCCTTGCTTTTTTTTAAAACCTATTTTCCATACTATCCATGCTAAAATATATGCTCCGGTAGCGGATCCAAGCAAACCTGCTATTATAGTAATAATTCCCCCTAAATTAGGCATATAATAGTTAAATCCCACAAAAACATTAATTCCAACAGCAACAGCTATTAGTATAAAAAATATATATTTGAAAATATTAGACATAAAACCTCTTAATAATTTTATTCTAAGTTCGGAGAGTATAAATTAATCATAAAGAAAAACAATCTAAATTAATTAATATAATAGTATAAATATTTTTAATTTTTTAGGGGGCACTTAAAAGCAAAAGAATTAAAGGGTTTTTATTATTTTTTTTCTTCTAATCGCAGAGTATATTAGTAGGTAAGCGGGTAATTAACACATATACGCTCAAATATTTTTTTTGGGTTAGATATTTCAAAAACAAATTTTGGAGTATATGGCTAGAAAAATTGATGCAAATAGAAGAGGCTATTGGCTTGAGAAGATAACCGCATGGCAAAACAGCGGCAAAAGTGCAAAAGAGTGGTGCAAAGAAAACAAAATATCATTTCAGGGATTATATAAATGGAAAAGAAAACTATCTGTAAAGGCTTCTCGGACATCTTTAGCCTTTTTACCCTTTAGAGGTGTGATAAATAAATATCTTGTTGTCCTTTCTACCAAGATGCCTAGAGCGGTTTTATGATCTTTTCCCATGACAAGATCTCATTCCCAATGTCCAGGCGCTTGTCTATCTTCTACTTCTTTAGGTCTTTCGTGGATAGGAACTGCATCGGGGATTTGTCCTCTTTTTTCATGTGAGAGTTTTCTGTTTATATTCTTTCTGCCTTTTTGTCTTAAATACTTTAAAAGATGCTTTTTAAGTTCACCTTTAGCCTTGGCATAAATATATTTATAAATGCTCTCATGAGAGATCTGCATCTGCAATTGTCCCTTATATTTGCCTTTCAGATATCCACTGACCTGCTCAGGAGACCATTTGGTAAATATCCTTTGAAAGACCTCTTCAAATAGATCTATATTGTTATCGATTTTATTGCTCCTTCCACATTTCCTGCGCCGAACCATAGTTCTGATTTCGGCGCGCGAGGGGGAATATTCCCCCTCTGTTTTATTTCTTTTTATCTCTCGACTTATAGTCGTATGAGACCTTCCAAGCTGTAGCCCTATCTCTCGACAAGACTTATTTAGAGTAAGATAATAAAATATCTTTTCTCTTTTTTCTACAGATAATTTTGTTGTTTTCATGCAAAGAGTCTACACCTAATTAATTTTTTAATTAAGTGGTGCGATCATTTCTTGAACCGA
>CAYNVX010000171.1:0-2539 GCA_964400755.1 uncultured bacterium
CCCGCCTTACATCCCCTACCTAAAGGAAGGGGTCTTTCGGCGGTTAAGGATAAAAGTTATCCATCATGAAAAAAACCATGCATTTGATCTTTGCTCCTCTTTTGAGCCTTGTAATATTGACAATTGGAAACGGCCTGCTTGTTACTTTTGTATCTTTACGCATGAAATTGGACGGCTACTCTCCAGATATTATAGGTTATATCAACTCTGCTTATTTTGCCGGACTGATGTTGGGAGCTATCAGAAGCCATAAATTAATAGAAAGAATTGGACATATCAGAGCCTTTGCAACTTTTGCTGCCGTCAATGCAGGCCTTGTCCTCTTTCAAATACTATATATCAACCCCTGGGCATGGCTTGGTATAAGACTTTTAGGTGGCGTCTGCATGGCCGGTATCTTTATTACAATCGAAAGCTGGCTTTTGGCTCATAGCTCAAAAAAAACAAGAGGGGCTATTTTATCTGTTTATATGATTGTTTTTTATGGGGCTCAAAGCGGAGGACAATTTTTATTAGATCTCTCAGATATTAATGGCATCGTTCCTTTTTTAATAGTAATAATCTTTTTCTGTTTTTCTATAGTTCCGGCGGCTGTTACTAAAATATCAGCGCCAGATATCGAAAAAACAAAGTATACCAATATCTTCAAGCTTTTTAAATTAATACCATTGAGCGTTGTACTCTCCATAATTAATGGCTTTATTTTAGGAGGAGTTTATGGTCTTCTTCCTATCTTTGCTCAGGGAATTGGCCTTAACGTTTCTCAAATTGCTCTTTTAATGGGAGTTACCATATTCGGAGGGCTGGTACTTCAATGGCCTATGGGAAAAATCTCCGACCATATGGATAGACGCAAAGTTATACTTTTCATAAACGCCTTGGCCGCTCTATTAAGTATTATTATAATAATATTAAACGGCAGAATATCCTTCCCGATGCTTTTGGTAATTTTAGGATTCTTTGGCGGAGCAACTTTTACAGTTTTTCCTGTTAACCTTTCAAACGCTATCGATCAGGTCGAAACAAGTGAAATCATCGCTACGACAGGTGCTCTGAACTTAGCTTATGCGTGTGGTGCTATAGCAGGACCAATTCTAGCTGCCTATTCCATGAGCCTCTGGGGACCTGAAGGCCTTTTTTATTATAATGCCTTTTTTTATCTGCTTTCTGCAGTTTATACACTTTACAGAATTATATATGTCAGATCGATCCCAAAAGAAGAAAAACAGCCTTTCCAAAACATTCCAAGGACCTCTCCTATGGTCGGAAAACTAAACCCCGAAGCAACTAATAACAATCCTGACAATAAGAACAACTCTTAAGGCTTGTACTTGTGCTTCATCTCAAGATAGTTTGTAAAATAACTTACTATTGATGTAAATATTCCACCTAACATTACTCCTGAAAAATCAGCTTGCATGCCAATATTGAAAACACCTATTACAATGAAAGAGAGAAAACTGATTATTATTGCAGATATTGCTAATTTTAGCTTTGTGATCTTTACATCCAAAACCAGCCAAAAATAAAATATCGAGGCATTCAAAAAACCAACAACTCCAGCAAATAATATATCTAAGCCGACATTGGGAACATTTTCAAAATATTCAATATTTATCCCAGGCAATACTCTCGCTAAAAAAAATACAATCAAAAAATTTAAAAAGAAACTTCTTAAATATGTCATTGGTCTTTCCCCTTTTTTTCTTCTTCCTTCTCTTTTTCTTTCTCTTTTAATTCCTTATTATGCAAATACTTTCTTGCTTCCATATGGTTTGTAAAATAAGACATAAACCATACAATCAAACTGCCCCATATATATGAGCCTGCTGTTGTCACATGAACCCCTACCGGCAGTACATTTACAATCGAATATGAAGCCACAGTTATAAAAAAACTAGAAACACCAATTTTAAAATGAGTAGGCTTTATCCGTAAAAGAACTATAGCAGGAAAAATTAATGAGTTGATGAGCCCCAAGCAAAAGGAAAATATCAAATCCCCACCAATGTCCGGCAGCTTGGTATAATAATCAATTTCAATACCGGGAACAACATGGTCAACAAAAAAGACCGTTAGAAAATTTATTAGAAGGCTTTTAAAATAAGTCATCAACACCTCTTCAAGGTAAAACGTTAAATATAATTTTTATATACCAATTTTTGAAATATATTCCAAATTAGATTATTTTGTTAAAAAAAAATAAAGATTTCTCAAATTTTGCTTTAATTAAATCAACGAAAAGTCTATATCTTCCAACCTAGTACAAGGGGATTTTTACTATGAAAAACTGGATTTTATTATTAATTTTGACAATCACTTTTTCATGTCAAAATCATGAACAAACTGACCATAAAAAACAAAATCAGTTAAGGTTTTGTTTTTTAACAGATCCCCATACTTTAGATTCTAGAAAAAGCGGTGACTATGTTGCATCTACAACCCTGTTTTTATTATTTGAAGGACTGCTGCATTCCAAACCGGATGGATCGCTAGAACCTGCAATCGCACAATCTTATGAAATCTCTGATGACAATAA